>JAFVID010000058.1 GCA_017474205.1 Clostridia bacterium
CGTTGCCAGAATTACTATGGTAGGTGTAGAGGATACCCCCGGTGTTGCTCATAAAGTATTCTCTCTTATGGCAGCAAGAAAAATAAATGTAGATATTATTCTTCAATCTATCGGTCGCGACGGCACTAAAGATATCGTGTTTACAGTATCTGCCGACCAAGCCGATGAAACTATGAATGCTCTTAATGAAATCACCGCATCCTTAGGTTGCAAGAGCGTAACTTGCGATACCGATGTTGCAAAGGTTTCTATTGTTGGTGCAGGTATGGAAAGTCATCCCGGTGTTGCAAGCACTATGTTTGAAGCACTTTACTCTGCAAACGTAAATATTCAGATGATCTCTACCAGCGAAATCAAAATTTCTGTTCTTATCAAAAAAGATTTGGCAGAAAAAGCAGTTTCTGCAGTACACGCCGCATTCTTTGGTGAATAAGTAACCTTTAATCCTACTAATCACGCTTTTGCGTGATTAGTAGGAAACTAAAACTTCAAGTAATCAACTTTAAGGAAGTATTAAAATGTCTGTTGTTTCAAATGATAAACAATATATAGCAAGTACATATGCGAGAAGTCCCCTTTCTGTTTCAGAGGGTAACGGCTCGCACCTTACTGATTTCGACGGAAAAGAGTACATTGACCTTTCCGCCGGTATTGCTGTTAACACTTTTGGTGTTGCTGACGCTGAATGGGTAAAAGCCGTATCAGAACAAGCCCAAAAATTACAACATATTTCTAATTTATATTATACAAAACCGCAAACTGACCTTGCAAAATTGCTTTGTGAAAAAACAGGGCTTTGCAAAGTCTTTTTTTCTAATTCGGGGGCAGAGGCAAACGAATGTGCCATTAAGACCGCCCGAAAATATTCCTTTGACAAATACGGTGAGGGCAGATATACCATTATCACCTTAAAAAACAGTTTCCACGGAAGAACAATCACCACCCTTTCGGCAACGGGTCAGGATACATACCACACCATATTTAATCCCTTTACCGAAGGTTTTGTTTATGCCGAGGCAAACAATATAGATGACCTTAAACAAAAAATAGAAGAAAACAACTGTTGTGCCTTTATGTTTGAAGCCATTCAGGGCGAAGGCGGAGTAAACGTTCTTTGTGATGAATATCTTAAAGAAGCCGCAAAGATATGTGAAGAAAAAGATATTCTGCTTATTGCCGATGAGGTTCAAACCGGTAACGGCAGGACAGGTAAATATTTTGGATATATGCATTCAGGGATAACCCCCGATATCGTAAGTACCGCAAAGGGTCTTGCAGGTGGACTTCCCATGGGAGCAACCCTCTTTGGCGAAAAGACCAAAGACGTGCTTGTCCCCGGTACCCATGGTTCTACCTTTGGTGGTAATCCCGTTTGTGCCGCAGGTGCAGTGAGCATTGTATCCCGAATTGATGATGCATTACTTTGCGAAGTTACCCGTAAGGGTGAACTTGTAAAGGAACTCCTTAAAGACGCAAAGGGTGTTGAGAGTGTATCGGGCAGAGGACTTATGCTGGGCATTAAGACCACACGCCCCGCTAAAGATATCGTGGTTGAAGCCCTTGAAAAGGGTGTTGTGGTACTCACCGCTAAAGACAAGGTAAGATTATTGCCCCCCCTTAACATCGCCGATGAACAACTCATCAAAGCAATAAATATTATTAAAGATATATGCGGAAAGGAATAACCGATTATGAAACATTTGCTTAAATTATCCGACCTTTCTAAAGAAGAAATAATTGAGATATTAGACCTTGCGGATAAACTCAAAAAAGAACGCAAGGAAGGAATAGACCATCCTATCCTTAAGGGCAAAACCTTGGGAATGATATTTACCAAATCCTCCACCCGTACAAGGGTATCTTTTGAAACCGGTATGTATCAACTTGGTGGTACTGCAATGTTCTTGAGCAGTAGAGATATCCAACTTGGCAGGGGAGAACCCATTTGCGATACCGCTCGTGTTCTTTCCCGCTATCTCGACGGTATTATGATCAGAACCTTCGACCAAAGCGACGTTGAAGATTTGGCAAAGTACGGCAGTATTCCCATCATTAACGGACTTACCGACTATGCTCATCCCTGTCAGGTTCTTGCCGACCTTCAAACCATCAGAGAGCATAAGGGCAAACTTGAAGGACTTAAAATCTGCTTTGTAGGCGACGGAAATAATATGGCAAACTCCATTATTGTTGGATGCATTAAGGTTGGTATGTCGGTGGCTATCGCCTGCCCCGATAACTATAAACCCGATGTCGATATTATGAAGTGGGCAAGTGAAAACGGCGAATTCCTTTGCACCTCCAATATCGCAGAGGCGGTTAAAGATGCCGATGTTGTATATACCGACGTTTGGGCATCTATGGGTCAAGAGGATGAGGCCGAAAAACGCAAAATTGCCTTTAAGGATTACTGCGTAAATGCAAATACTATGTCCTATGCAAAGAATGATGCTATGGTGCTTCACTGTCTTCCCGCTCATAGAGGAGAAGAAATCACCGCAGAGGTTTTAGAAGCCCACGCAAACGAAATTTTTGACGAGGCAGAAAACCGCCTTCACGCACAAAAGGCAATTCTCGTTAAAACAATGGCATAGTGCCAAAAAACAGTTTACAAATCACATTGAATAATAAATTATAAGGGGAATGAAAAATGGGAAAAGCATATCTTGTACTTGCCAACGGCAACGTGTTTGAAGGCATCTCTTTCGGTGCCGAAGGAAACACCGCCGGTGAGTTAGTATTTACAACGTCGGTGGTTGGTTATATCGAAACCTTAACCGATCCCACCTATGCAGGTCAAATTATTGTGCAGACCTTTCCGCTCATTGGAAACTACGGCATAATCGAAAGTGACTTTGAATCAGAAAACTGTTACGCCGCAGGTTTTGTGGTAAGAGAATATTGTGATAAGCCCTCCAACTTCCGTTGTGAAAAATCCTTGGATGAGTTTATGAAGCAGAGAGGTATTGTGGGCATTTGCGGAATCGATACCCGCGAAATCACCAAAATCATTCGTGAAAACGGTGTTATGAAGGCAAAAATCGTAACCGATTTAGCCAATGTAGATTCCGTAGTAGAAGATTTTGATTATTCTAACCTTGCCCAGTCGGTAGGACTTAGAGATCCCTATGTTGTTTCTGCCGAGGGTGAAGAAAAATACAAGGTAGCACTTATTGACTGCGGTGCCAAAAAGAGCCAAATATTAAATCTTGCCAAACATGGTATGTCGGTAAACGTGTTCCCCTATAACGTAAAAGCCGAGGATATATTAAACGGCGGATTTGACGGAGTGGTTATCTCCAACGGCCCCGGAAACCCCAACGATTATAGCGAAATCGTAAACGAAATTAAAAAACTTATAGATAAAAAACCCCTGTTCGGTATTGGTTTAGGTCATCAACTTCTTGCCCTTGCCTTTGGCGGTAAGGTAGAAAAGATACTTTACGGACATAGAGGCGGTAACCAACCCGTTAAAGATCTTAAAAACGGCAAGGTTACAATGACCACCCAAAACCACAACTTTGTGGTGGATGCCGAAAGCGTTAAAGATGTGGGCGGAGAACTTCGTCTTGTGAATATCAATGACAATACCTGCGAGGGCATAGATTATGCACAGCATAAAGCCCTTTCGGTGCAACATCATCCCGAAGCCAACAACGGTCTTCGTGATAGTGAGGAAAACCCCTACATCCGCTTTACTAAACTTATGGGAGGTGCAAGATAATGCCTATTAACAACAACATCAAAAAGGTAATGGTAATAGGATCAGGACCCATAGTTATCGGACAAGCCGCCGAGTTTGACTATGCAGGTGCACAGGCCTGTCGTGTTCTTAAATCCGAAGGCGTAAACGTAGTTTTGGTTAACTCTAATCCCGCTACCATTATGAC
>JAFVID010000059.1 GCA_017474205.1 Clostridia bacterium
AACGTACCCAAGCCCGGTATCCCCGAAGCATTTAAGGTTCTTATTAAAGAACTTCAGTCCCTTGCTTTGGATGTTAAGGTGCTCGACCGCTTTGGCGATGAAGTTGACCTTAAAGAAAACTTCGATAATGATGATATTGGTTTGCCCATGGCAACCGATGAAGAATTGGTAGCAGATAATATGGATGGCTTCACCATGCAAGATGAGGAAGGCAACGATATTACCGAAGAAACCGATGAATATGCTGATGACTTTGGCACCGAAGAATACGTTTATGAAGACGGAAACTTCGATGACCAAGACAATTATTAAAGGAGGGCCTAATGATGCAGGAAAAACAAAGAGAATTTGACTTTGAATCTATCCAGATTGGTCTTGCGTCGCCTGAGCAGATTAGAAGCTGGTCTTATGGTGAGGTTACCAAACCCGAAACCATAAACTATCGTTCTTTGAAGCCCGAAAAAGACGGCCTTTTCTGTGAAAAGATTTTTGGACCTACCAAAGACTGGGAATGTCATTGCGGTAAATACAAACGTATCCGTTTTAAGGGTAAGGTTTGTGATCGCTGCGGTGTAGAAATCACCCGTGCTAAGGTACGTCGTGAAAGAATGGGTAGCATCGAATTGGCTGCTCCCGTATCTCACATTTGGTACTTTAAGGGAATCCCCTCCAGAATGGGACTTCTCCTTGACCTTTCACCCCGACTTCTTGAACAAGTACTCTACTTCTCTCAATATATCGTTACCGACCCCGGTAATACTCCCCTCGTAAAGGCACAACTCCTTAACGAGAATCAGTATCGCGATATGGTAGAAAAGTACGAAGATGACTTTGAAGCCATGATGGGTGCGGAAGCAATCAAAAAGTTGCTTCAAGATCTTGATCTTGAAAAGTTAAGTAAAGAAATCCGTGAGGAAATGGAAGATGCAACAGGACAAAAACGCATTAAGTTGCTCAAACGTCTTGATGTAGTAGATTCTTTCCTCCGTTCAGGCAATAAACCTGAATGGATGATTATGGAGGTTCTTCCCGTTATCCCCCCCGAACTCAGACCTATGGTACAGTTGGATGGTGGTCGTTTTGCTACCTCCGACTTAAATGACCTTTATCGTCGAGTAATCAACCGTAACAACCGTCTCCGTCGTCTTTTAGACCTTGGTGCTCCCGAAATCATTGTTCGCAATGAAAAGAGAATGCTCCAAGAAGCAGTTGATGCCCTTATTGAAAACGGTCGTCGCGGTCGTTCCGTAACAGGACCTAACAACCGACCCCTTAAATCCCTTTCCGATATGCTTAAGGGTAAACAAGGACGTTTCCGTCAAAACCTTCTCGGTAAACGTGTTGACTATTCTGGACGTTCGGTTATCGTTGTAGGTCCTGAACTCAAAATGTATCAATGCGGTTTGCCTAAGGAAATGGCACTTGAACTCTTCAAACCCTTCGTAATGAAGCGTCTTGTAGAGGTTGGTGTTACCCAAAACATCAAAACCGCCCGTAAGATGGTTGAACGTCAAAAGACCGAAGTTTGGGATGCTCTTGAAACCGTTATTAAAGATCACCCCGTACTTCTCAACCGTGCACCTACCCTTCACCGCTTGGGTATCCAAGCATTCGAACCTATCTTGGTTGAAGGTCGTGCAATTAAACTTCATCCCCTCGTATGTACTGCATACAACGCCGACTTCGACGGTGACCAAATGGCAGTTCACGTACCCCTTTCTGCCGAAGCACAAGCAGAAGCCCGACTCCTTATGTTGGCTGCAAACAACCTTCTCAAACCCTCTGACGGTAAACCTGTTGCAGTTCCCACACAGGATATGGTTCTCGGTTCTTACTACCTCACCATTGTTCGTGAGGATGAACCCGGCGTAGGTAAGATTTTCCGTAACCGTGATGAAGCAAGAATGGCTTATGACGATGGTGTTGTAGGACTTCATGCTCCCATTAAGGTTCGTTATACAGGTAAAGATGCAAACGGCGAAACCATTTCCCGTATTATCGATACCACCGTTGGATACATCATTTTCAACGATTCTATTCCCCAAGACCTTGGTTTTGTTGATAGAAGCATTCCCGGTCACGAACTTGACCTTGAAATCGGTCTTACCATCGATAAAGACGGCAACTTCGTTGCATCTAAAGTTGGTAAGAAACTTCTTGGTAAGATTATCGACCGTTGCATTAAGGTTCACGGTACCACCCGTACCGCTGAGGTTCTCGATAACGTAAAGAATACCGGTTATCATTACTCCACCCGCGGTGCTATCACCGTAGCGGTTGTTGATGCTGTTATTCCTCCCGCTAAGAAGCAACTTATCGACGATGCCGAAGCAGTTATCGACGGTATCACCAAGCAATACAATCGTGGTCTTATTAGTGAAGACGAACGTCACCGTTTGGTTATTGAAGTATGGGATAAAACCACTAACGACGTTATGGATGCCCTTAAAAATAACCTTGAAGAGTTCAACCCCATCTTTATGATGGCAGACTCAGGCGCTCGTGGATCCATGAACCAGATCAGACAGCTCGCAGGTATGCGTGGACTTATCGCCAATACCTCCGGCCGTACCATCGAAACACCTATCCGTGCTAACTACCGTGAAGGTCTTAACATTCTCGAATACTTCATTTCTTCCCGTGGTGCTCGTAAAGGTCTTGCCGATACCGCACTTCGTACCGCTGACTCGGGTTACCTTACCCGTCGTCTTGTTGACGTATCCCACGATGTTATTATCCGTGAGGATGACTGTGGTTCCGACGTTGGTATTGAAGTATACGATATTAAAGAAGGCAATCACGTAATTGAACCCCTTTCTGAACGTCTTGTTGGTAGATATCTCATCGAAAACCTTTACGATAGTGAAGGCAATCTCCTTATGGATAACCAAACCATGATGACCGATGAAGATGCTGCAAGAATCGTTGCCGCAGGTATCGAAAGAGTTAAGATTCGTTCCGTCCTTAACTGTCGTTCTAAGAGAGGTGTATGTAAAAAATGTTATGGTGCTAACCTTGCAAATGGCAAACCCGTATCTCACGGTGAAGCAGTTGGTATTATCGCAGCACAATCCATCGGTGAACCCGGTACCCAGCTTACCATGCGTACCTTCCATACCGGTGGTATCGCAAGTGCGGAAGATATTACCCAAGGTTTGCCCCGTGTTGAAGAATTGTTCGAGGCAAGAAAGCCCAAACGTGCAGGTTATATCAGTGAAATCGAGGGTGACGTACGCATCCAAGAGGTTAAGAGAAACCGCGAAATCGTTGTTACCGATAACGAAAACAAGGATGAAAGAAAATACACCATTCCCTATGGTTATCGCATCATAGTAAACGAAGGTCAACACATCCAAAAGGGTGCTCCCATGACCGAAGGTGCTCTTAATCCCCACGACGTATTGGCAGTTAACGGTATCGAAGCAGTTCAGGACTATATCATCGCTCAGGTACAAAGCGTATATCGCCTCCAAGGTGTTGATATCAACGACAAACACATCGAAGTTATTGTTAGCCAGATGATGAAGAAGGTTAAGGTTCTCGATGCAGGTAGTTCCGACCTTATCGCAGGTACTACCGTTGAACGTAGCCACTTCTACGCAGTTAATAAAGATATTCAGGCAAGAATCGCCGCAGGCGAAAAGAATGAAGATGGCACCGAACTTCGTGAAGCCACCTTCGAGCCGATGCTTATGGGTATCTGTAAAGCTGCTCTCGCATCCGACTCCTTCTTGTCCGCCGCATCCTTCCAAGAAACCGCAAAGGTTCTTACCGATGCTGCAATTAAGGGCAAAATCGATCCCCTCGAAGGACTTAAAGAGAACGTTATTATCGGTAAACTTGTTCCCTCGGGTACAGGTATGCGTGAAGGTACTCTTATGTTTGATGAGGGTGATGGCGAACACGGCACTATCGGTGAAGCATTTGCCGCACAACTTGCTCGTGAAGCCGAACAATCCGCAGAATAAATTTCATATTTTGCACGGATGTCATTTTCGGAATATTCGACATATAAAAAATATGCCTTCATATCCAAAAAAGCCATCCGCACTAAAATCTGACAATTTATTGTTAGTATAAAAATAACAAAATCCGCCTTACCACTTTGGTAGGGCGGATTTTTTAGTTGAAAATGGAAAGTGGAAAATTGTAAATTAAGGTGTCGACAAAGCTGACAAAAAATATGCATGGAGTATAAATGCTCAAAATCGACGAAAGTAACAAGATTGTAATCGAAAATTGCAAAAAAACACCCTTTCCCACCCTTTTTGGGTGGGGACAAAACGAAATTTTTATGTTATTATAATAACATAAAATATAAAATGGAGGGTTTTATGTGAAAAAGTTATTAAGCTTAATACTTACAATTACGTTGATTTTGGGAGCGTTACCCTTAACCCTTGTTAACGTTGTAGCAGAAGAAGAGATTTATTTTGAAAAAGATCATGATGGAGCATATCTAATTGATAACTATGCCGAGTTGAAACGTGCGGCAGAAATTGCATCCGCCTCTGTTATGTTCCGTTTGCAAAAAGACATTATCGTAAATGATAGCATTAACAATAACAACATTGTTGTTGATAATATGGGATTTTTCAAACTCGACCTTAACGGATATACTTTATCCCGAACTGCAAACTCTCTTGATACATCCTTAATAACCATTAAAAATGAAACGTCGATGTACGTGTGTGACACTTCGATGGACGAGAGTGGTACAATCAAATTTTCAAACAGCAACAACGCATCATCCTATAAGATATTCCATTTGCAAAATGGTAATCTTGTTATAGAAAGCGGTAACTACGGAATAATCGCACCAAACAGTATGTCAGAAAGTTCCATTGTTTTTGCAGAACAAGGTAACGTAGAAATTTACGACGGATATTTTGATGCTTCCAAATCAAACGGCGGTGCGATTGTGGAACTTCTCCATATGGCATATATGTACGACTTGCCTTCCTGCACAATTCACGATGGTGTATTTTATGCAAAGTGTCATATTTTGTCGGCAGCTTATGGCAGTTATACAAAATACGGATGTTTTTACCCCAATGTAACCGTGCTTGGCGGAATGTTCCACAACGTAAGTGCCACAGGCAATACCTTCTCCTATTGCAATAACGGCTACGGAACCGTTATAGTAGCAGGAGGTACCATCCCCGTAAGCAATACCAACGCTAATCAACGTTCCTTCTTAAAGGGAGCACGGCTTGAACTTACCACCGTTAAAAACCCTGATGGAGTGGATATCCCTTGTTATGAAGTAAATACCCCACCCTTTATTTCCACCATGAATAAAGCAACCGAAGATGATCTTCAAGAACGTATGGAATACGCAATAAATCAAACCTTTTTGGATTATTACAGAAACTATAAAAATTTGCAGGAATATTATCCCGAAGAGTTTGAAATTTTAGATAAACCCTATGTTTTGACAATTCCCTATAATATGAAGAATTGTCCCGAGGTATTCACAAGAGGAAACAGCGGTAAGGAGAAAAAGACTGAATGGTACACCGCTACGGAATATGCAGGAAAAGATACTGTGTGGACCTTGATGCCTGAACTTACAGGTGCTTTCGGATGGACTCCCGATAGACCGGCAGAAGAAACCACAATGCCCCTTCGTGTAGTTGTAACCGCAGCCAATGATAAAACCTACGAAGACGTTGTCCTTCTTCATTTTGAAGAACTTTTGCCCACCTATACCATAGATGAACTTAACCTTCATATCTCCGCTCCCGTAATGGATAAAACCCCGTCAGACAGTGTGTATATCAGTAGTGATAAAGATAAATACGAAACTTCTTTCGTAAAATGGTACAACGTAACCGATGGTAGAACAATGTCTGCAAATGAAACCTTCAAAGCGGGTAAGGTATATAAGGTTACCATTGGAGTAGAAACCACAGAAGAACAGTTTGAGTTTGATGCAGTTTCAAATATGAAGGCATACATTAACGGCAAAAAGGTAGAAGCGGTAACGATTAGTGGGGAAGACCCCACCTATTCCTTGGCGGCAATATATGTTTTTGAGCCCTGCTCTTCACTCATAAAAGAGGTGAACCTTGACGTGATGCCTCCCGTGGCAGGAATGTCAACAGGAAGTGTTCCCAATACCTTGAGTGATGCATATTCAATCTTCGACCCCTCCGATATTCAGTGGTATGACGTAACCGATAATAACAGAAAAATGTTATTAGCCGAACAGTTTAAGGATGGCCACGAATACAGAACCGTATTTTGGGTTAAAGCAAATAACGGCTATGAATTTGACCTGACCGAAGATTTTGACCCCAACGTTAAAGCGTATATTAACGGCAAGGTTGCCGTGGTAGATAAGGCATACGACCAGTTCCCCGAAGAGGTAATAGAGGTTGAATACAACTTTGGAGTATGTGATTCCACCGTATCTCGAATAAATATTTTGGGAATTGCACCTCCCGTTGCAGGGGAATCCCCCGAAATAACCGCCACAGTACATAAACCCGAAAAGTATTCTATTGAGAAGATAACCTGGATAGGTCCCGAGGGTCCTGTTATAGGCGATGATACCTTCATAGCGGGAGAAGAATACCAATTAGAGATTAAACTTGTCCCCGCAAAGGTAAATGGAGTTAATGTATGCAAATTTGCAAATAACGTTGATACCTATTTTAACAGTGAAAAGCCACAGGGTATGGAGGTATATGCATCCCAAACCCAGGTATATATTTATACGACCTTTACTTGTGTAAAAGCGAATCCTGCTGTTAAATACGGTGATGTAAACGGAGACGGTGATATAAATGCCACCGATGCGTTGTTGGCGTTACATATTACTGTAAATAAAGTTATCCCCAACAATGCTCAAATAACAGCAGCCGACGTAGACGGCAATAGCGAAGTGAATGCAGCCGATGCACTATTAATTCTCCACCATACAGTAGGAAAAATCACAAAATTCCCTGTTGAAGCATAACTGTTCAAAAAGCAAATACAACTTATACACCCTCCTATGCGGAGGGTGTTCCTTTTAATAGGAAATAGATATGAATTTTATACAAAAAACCTATAAAAAAACGGCATTATTTTCTCCTTAAAATGGGACAAAACTGTTGACAAACTTTCACAATGTGTTATAATTATCAAGGAAACCAGTGGTTTTTAACACTTTTTAACATTTTCGGAGGAAAATATGAGTTTTGACCGTCGTGAAAAAATAATAGATTACCTCAGAAAAAACAACGTAGTTATGCTGAAAGATTTGGAAAAAATGTTCCCAAATGTTTCGGCTATGACTTTGCGTCGTGATTTAGTGTTTTTTGAAAATTTGGGTGAGGCGGTCCGTATTCGCGGTGGTGCCCGTTACGTAAAAAATAACACCGACCAAGAAGACGTTTACGCTCTTCGTGCCGTTAAAAATCAAGAGGCAAAAGACAAAATCGCAAAAATTGCATCCCGTTACATCGAAACAGGTCGTTCTATCTTTATGGACTCCGGTTCTACGGGTATGCTTCTTGCAAGATACGTTCCCGACCTTAATCTCAATATCCTTACAAGTGCCCCCAACGTTGCGTTGGAGGTATCTAAACGTTATAAACCCACCGTTACCCTTATTGGCGGTCTTATTAACCGTACCACCCTTTCGGTGTCGGGGGACCAATCCCTTTCATTTATAAATAGTGTTAACGTTGATTTCGCCTTTATGGTGGCAACCGCATTTTCCGTTGAAAACGGCTTCACCTGCGGTAACTACAGTGAGGGTGAACTTAAACGTCAAATTATCAACAAGGCCAAAAAGACCATTGTTCTTATTGACAGTTCAAAATTCGGCAAGAGTATGCCCTTTACCTTTGCCGACCTTGAAAATATAGATATTATCGTTACCGATATTAAACCCGATGATGATGTAATGAACCTTTGCAGTCAATTCGGGGTTGAAGTTGTATTCGAGTAACCGTAATATCTTTTTTGTTTGTATACAACGCTTTTAGCGTGTATAAATATATTCATATAATGCGAAAATCGCATGGTAAAATAAGGAGGAATTTCCCAT
The DNA here is from genome assembly GCA_017474205.1 of Clostridia bacterium. Taxonomy (GTDB): domain Bacteria; phylum Bacillota; class Clostridia; order Oscillospirales; family Acutalibacteraceae; genus UMGS1484. The sequence continues at coordinate 8,042 of JAFVID010000059.1, forward strand.
GGCAACCCCAGTAATGATGCCAAACGTAGGTATTACGGTTGAAAGCTGTATCCTTACCACCTGGCACAAGAAAAAAGGCGACGCCGTAAAGAAAGGCGACGTACTTTTCACCTACGAAACCGACAAGTCCACCCTCGAAGAGGAATCTCCCGTAGATGGAATTATGTTGGAACAATTCTTCAATGAAGATGACGACGTTAAAGTAATGACCAACGTTTGCGTTATCGGTAACGAAGGCGAAAGCACTGCAGAATTTGCACCCGCAGGTGCAGCCCCCGCAGCAGCTCCCGCTCCTGCCGCAGAAGCAGCCCCTGCAGCACCCGCTGCTCCCGTAGCTGTAGCTGCAGCTCCCGTTGCTACCGCAGAAGTAAACACCGAAGGATTTGTAAAAATCTCTCCCAGAGCCCGTACCCTCGCTAACAAAGCAGGTGTAGATGCTCGTTTTGCCGCTCCTACAGGACCCGACGGCAGAATTATTGAACGCGACGTTCGCAACCTTATCGAAAACGGTCCCTCCGCTACCTATGCTGCCGCAGGTGCATTTGACGGTGCACAAGGTACCGGTATTGGCGGTAAATTCTCTGTATCCGACATCGGTGCAGCTCCCGCAGCTGCCGCTGCTCCTGTTGCTGCAGAAGCAGAAGTTGAATACGAAGATGTTAAATTCCCCAACATCCGCAAAACCATTGCAAAACAAATGGTTTCTTCTCTTACCACCGCTGCTCAACTTACCCACACCACTTCTTTCGATGCTACCGAAATTATGGCATTCCGCAAGAAGCTTAAGAGCGGTGCAGAAACCCTCGGTCTTAACAATATCACCCTTAACGATATTATCCTTTATGCAGTTTCCCGTGTTCTTTCCAAACCCGAACACAAAGACCTTAATGCACACCTCCTTAATGGTGACACCATGCGTTACTTCAAGGGCGTATCTGTTGGTATCGCAGTAGATACCGACCGTGGACTTCTTGTTCCCACCCTTAAAAACGCTCATCTTAAATCTCTTAACGAGATTTCTAAAGAAGCAAAAGAATTGGCAAAAACCTGTCAATCCGGTGCTGCTACTCCCGATCTTTTGACCGGTGCAAGCTTTACCGTATCTAACCTCGGTTCCTTCGGAATTGAGAGCTTCACTCCCGTTATCAATACTCCCCAAACCGCAATTTTGGGTGTTGATACCATTATCACCCGCGTTCGCGAGGTAAACGGTGAAATTAAGACCTATCCCGCAATGGGACTTTCTCTCACCTACGACCACAGAGCTATCGACGGTGCACCCGCATCCCGTTTCTTGGTTGATCTTAAGAACTTCCTCGAAAATTTCTCCATCGCTCTCAGCAAATAATTAAAAGAGGTTAGAATTATGGAACTTTTTGATTTAATCGTTCTCGGCGGCGGCCCCGGTGGATATAACGCAGCCGAAAGAGCCGCTATGGGCGGACTCAAAACTCTCGTAATCGAGAAAAGAGCATTGGGCGGTGTATGTCTTAATGAAGGATGCATCCCCTCAAAAGCACTTCTTAACTCTGCAAAAATCTTTGATTATTGCAATCATGGCGACAAATACGGTGTAACCACCACCGGTGCCGCTATCGACCAAAAAGCAGTTATTGCCCGTAAAGATAAGGTTGTTAAAACCTTGGTTTCCGGTATCGGTATGAAAATGAAAAAAGCCGGTGTTACCGTTGTTAGCGAAAACGGTACCATCCTTGGCAGAAACGCTGACGGCTTCAGAGTAGAGGCAGGCGGTGTTGAATACGTTGGTAAGCAAATGCTTATCGCTACCGGTTCAATGCCTGTTGTTCCTCCCATCCCCGGTCTCCGTGAGGGTGTAGAAAGCGGCTTTGTTCTCACCAACCGTGAAATCCTTGACCTCACCGAAATCCCCGAAAACCTCGTTGTTATCGGCGGTGGCGTTATCGGTCTTGAAATGGCATCCTATTACAATTCTGTAGGAAGCAAAGTAACCGTAGTTGAAATGCTTGACCATATCGCAGGTAATACCGATAGCGATATCAGCAAAATCCTTCTTGACAACTACAAGAAGAAGGGCATTGAATTCAAACTCGGTTGTGCAGTTACCGAAGTTGGCAACGGCAAGGTTACCTTCACCGAAGACGGTAAGAGCGTATCCGTTCCTGCAGATAAAGTTCTTTGCTCCATCGGTCGTCGTGCAGTAACTCAAGGTTTCGGTCTTGAAACCCTTAACGTTGAACTCGACAGAGGCGCTATCAAAACCGACGAATGTATGAAGACCAACGTTGCAGGACTCTACGCTTGCGGTGACGTAAACGGCAAGGTTATGCTTGCTCACACCGCATATCGCGAAGGTGAAGTTGCTATCAACAACATCCTCGGCAAAAAAGACCGTATGAGATACAATGCTATCCCCAGCGTTATCTATACCAACCCCGAAGTAGGT
>JAFVID010000060.1 GCA_017474205.1 Clostridia bacterium
GGACGTTTCGAGTTTTTATTCGCCCTGTTTCGACCAAATTTTCCTGCAAAAACGGTATTTCTGCAGAGTACACATTATATGTTTGAGCAATTACTTCGCCTTTTGCCTGCTTCATAACAATAGCACCATTAGAATATTCAACTATTCCACTGACAAGCAAATCTCCTTTAACAACCGCATCTCCCTCTTTAACCATCGCCCTGCCTTCGGTTACTTTTATGGATTTAATTATACCATCGCACTTTGCAACAATATGACAAGGTTCACTGTTATTTTGAACATCAGGTGGAACAGTTCTCTCACTAATATTAACATACAACGTTGTGCCGGTCGGATTTATGGACATCCAGGATATTCCGTCATATTTCGCCATTATCCCCTCTCTGATGTTCGGCGGGTCAAGGTTGGATTTCTTCATTCCAACATAAACACCATATTCATTAAGAGAATTGTGTATTGCATCTTTTGAAAGGGCCTTATTACCCGAAACATCAATATTCCAAACATACCCAGACAAGATTGATAAAAGAATTACACTTGATACAACACCTACAGGAATACCATATCTATGACGATTCTTATGTATCAAAAAAGGCATTCCGAATTTTTTTATAATTTTGATTTTTGTTTGACTTTTTCTTGCCTCAACGCGAAGATTTTTATACTCTTTTGCCTTTGTATAACATACAAGTCCATCGTTGCATTTTTTTAAGTTCCAAGTATCACGATTCTTTATTCCGCAGAGATTTACAAATCTCTCGCAAAAAGGTCCTGATGCTATAAATTTTACATATCCAAAAAAATAATTCAAAATGCCTGCAAACACAAAATTACACCTCTATTCAAACTCTACGGATGAAAAAATACCTTTAATAATCACATTATTCTTTTCATAAGAAGCTATTGTCAATTCGGTACCAACAAACTTGATATTTTTATTACTGAATTTAAGGGAAATACAAGTTTCGTCATATTCAGAAATTCCCTTACATCCCTCGACGATTGCTTCTCGGTTATTATGCAAAACTATCCTTGCCCCTTTGTCGATAGTACCATAGGGCAAGGATAGTGCTTTTTCTATATTTTCAAATGAATTTTTCACAAATATCACCCGAAAATATATATTCGATTTGATACAAAATTATGATGGATTATGCATATTAACAATCTCTTTTGTAATTTTATTTGAGAAATACTTAACACCCTCAAAATCCATTGCAGAAATATATTTTTGTTCAATTAAATCATGAATATTTTTAGCATCATTTATAAATGTTGATGCGGTGTTCATAAGTTCTTTTGATGCCTTAATATTAAACATAATACGTTCCTTAAAGCTATTTATGACGTCCATATTTCTAAATCTATTTGAATGAATAATTTTTGTATATTTTTTATCAGCACCTAAAAAAGAATTAACAGTACAAAATGCAAGTGATTTTTCAGGAATAATAATATGATCAATTTTCTTATCAGGGAACAAGGCACAGGGACAGGTGATAATATCATATCCATTATCCAATGCATAATTTCGAATTATTGATAAAAATACAGTTGATACAGCACCCAACTTATCTTCAATAGCAACAATTTTATTTGCATAATATTTCACTGTATCGTAAAAATATACAACACCTTCACCTGTTAATCCACTTGTGAATCGTATCTTTTCTTCGCCTTTTTTCTTCTCCCTTTCATCAAGCAATAATTCCGCCGTACATTTTGCCCCATATACTACGTCTTTGAAATTCACGCAGGAACTGTCTAAACCAAAATTATCATCAAGCAACTCCCCTGCACCTGCAATTAAACTCGACGCTTTTTTGTGCAGCAAGTTATTATTTTTGCAAAGTGAAATTATTTCTTTAGAAGTCTTTTCAAGAAGGTCGTTGTTTAGATATTCGGTTAAAGGAATAATTCTTTCAGACACACCAAAATATTTCGGTTCTACCACATGTGGAGATGTTCCGTCAATAATTGCAACTTTTAAATTTGGGAAGATTGCTCCATCTAATGAATTTATGTCTGTAGAACAAGGTATCAACTCAACTTTTTCACCGTTTTCACAAATATTTTCTACAATCTTTTTAATAAGGGTCGACTTACCCGTACCGGGACCTCCCTTTATCACATATAAACGCTCGCCTTTATCTACATCACACGCTTTATGAAAGCAAGATTTGAACCCTTTTGATGAATTAGCACCAAGAAAAAACGCGGGAGAATTTTGTCTGATAATGTCAAATTTTTCGTTGTTCACAGTAAAATCACCTCAAAATTATTTTTCGGTTTATAGTTCATATTATTCCAAAGTCAGAAAATAGTGAATTTATACCCAGATTTCCCACTTTTTACATTGACAAATCTATCTCGTTACTATATAATGTATTTTATATTTTATATAATATATTTTTTCTAAAAATTCAGGAGTTGAAAATTATGTTTGAAAATCTTTTAGACACCATCGGTTTTATATCAGAAACCGATAAAGAAGTTGCCGACGCTATGGCTCTTGAACTTGGACGCCAAAGACGTAATATTGAACTTATTGCATCAGAGAACTTTGTTTCTCCTGCAGTAATGGCTGCAATGGGTAGTGTTCTTACCAACAAGTATGCTGAGGGTTATCCCGGTAAAAGATATTACGGCGGTTGCCAATATGTAGATATTGTTGAAGAAATTGCTAGAAAACGTGCCTGTGAACTTTTTGGTGCGGATCACGCTAACGTTCAACCCCATTCAGGTGCTCAAGCAAACCTTGCTGCTTATTCTGCAGTAGTAAATCCCGGTGATACCGTTATGGGTATGAACCTTGCTCACGGTGGTCACCTTACCCACGGTTCACCTGTTAATATGTCGGGTATCCTTTATAATTTCGTTCCTTACGGTGTAAACGATGATGGATACATCGACTACGACGAAATGAGAAAAATTGCTCTTGAATGCAAACCCAAACTCATTGTTGCAGGTGCATCTGCTTATTGTCGTGCTATTCATTTCGATAAAATTGCTGAAATTGCAAAAGAAGTTGGCGCAATATTCCTTGTAGATATGGCACACATTGCAGGTCTTGTTGCAGCGGGTCTTCATCAAAATCCCGTTGAATATGCCGACATCGTTACTACCACAACCCACAAAACCCTTCGTGGTCCCAGAGGTGGTATGATTCTTTGTAAAGAAGAATATGCTAAAGCAATAGATAAGGCAATATTCCCCGGTTCTCAAGGTGGCCCCCTCATGCACGTTATTGCAGGTAAAGCAGTAGCCCTGGGCGAAGCACTTACCGATGATTTCAAAGCATATCAACAAAGAATTATCGATAACGCTTCCGCTCTTGCATCATCCCTTATTGCTAATGGTCAAAACCTTGTTTCCGGTGGCACCGATAACCACCTTATGCTTCTTGACCTTTGTGGCACAGGTGTTACAGGTAAAGAACTTGAGCATCGTCTCGATGAGGTTTATATCACCGCAAATAAAAACGCTATCCCCAACGACCCCGAAAAGCCCTTTGTTACAAGTGGTGTTCGTCTTGGCACTCCTGCTGCTACTTCTCGCGGTTTAGGTGTTGAAGAAATGGGCAAGATTGGCGAGTTTATTTCCCTTGCAGTTACCGATTTCGATGCTAAAGCCGATTACATTCGCGAAGGTGTTACCGAAATTTGCAAAAAATTCCCTCTTTACGAATAATTTATTCTTACAAAAGGTGATTTGAATGTTAATAAAAAATGATTACAAAGTTTTGTTCCACGGAGACAGTATTACCGATGCCGGCAGAGATAGAGATGACCTTTATTCTTTAGCCCCCGACAGTCATCCCGATATCTCAGCAAAACGATTTAATGCCGAACATCCTGAACTTAACGCAACCTTCTACAATCGCGCAATCAGCGGTTTCCGCACTTGCGATTTACTTTCCGTTTTAGAACGCGATTTGGAAGAAGTTAAACCTGACTTGGTTTGTTTGCACATAGGAATTAACGACGTTTGGCGCAGATATGACAGCAATATCTATACTTCCGCTGAGGAATATGAACAAAACTTCACCGCTATTCTCAAGACAATTGATAAATTCGGTGCAAAGTGTGTTGTATTGGGACTTTTTGCTCTTCCCTCTCCCGACAAAGTTCATTGGAGAGATGAAGTGAACGAAAAGATTAAAATCAGCGCAAAACTTGCAAAGAAATATGCCGATGCCTACGTTAACACCGATGAAGTATTCCAAACACTTATTTCATTCGGCGCTCCCTGGGAAAGATTTTCCCCCGATGGTGTTCATCCCACATTTCAAGGGGCACAAATACTTTCCGATTGTTTCATAAAAGCAATCAACCAAAAAGAAGGATTATTTAGATAAAATCGCAATATATTATTTTAAAAAGGATTTGTTCAGTTATGAATATTGATGCTTACAACCATATTATCGATACCATTGAGCCCATTCTCAATCAAAAGAGTTTTTCTTTTGATGATGAGTTGGGATATTTCAAAAACGATTCTACCGCATATAGAGTTGCTTTTATTGAGGAAAAGAATCTTTTTGAACTTCAAAGATGTGAATTGGACGAAGAGAAAAAAGCAGGTGATGAATGGAATACATTATCGAGTTGGTTATTTTTACCCGACTACACCGTAAAGGATGCAAAATCCATCGCCAACGACTTTACCGATACACTCCAAAACAACTTTGGTCTTAAACAAAAAGTAAACGTTAACCGCTCTGCATTACCTGAAAAAGGATCTAAAGATGAATGCAGTGTTAACACTCTTACCGCAAGATTTTTGACCATATTCCCCCAATTCAAAGAAGAATATCAAAAATACGTTACCTCTACAGGCGTATTTCTCTATGCAAAGTTCTATTCCGAAATTGGTGCTCCCCACCTTAGAGAACTCCTTGCAAATAAAGACAAGAAACGTCTTGAGAAATATTTTGACACCTTAAACCACCACTACTGCGAAGGTGATAAAGAGGTTCGTTCTTTGGTTAGTTCATTGATTATGGTAGAAGCTATTGGCAACGATAACGATATTTTAGAAATTGCAAACGCATATATGCAAGATTATAAGTATCTATTAAACGCTACCGATTTTTCTCTTAAACTTTACAAAAAGGGATTGGCTAAAAATGCCTAATAACAATTCACCTATTGGAATATTTGATTCAGGTCTTGGGGGGTTAACCGTTGTTAGAGCCCTCCAAGAATTATTACCAAATGAAAGCATAGTTTATTTTGGTGACACAGGAAGAGTGCCTTATGGTTCTCGAAGTCCCGAAGTAATAAGAAAATACGCCCGTGAAGATATGGACTTTTTGCTTTCAAAAAACGTTAAAATGGTTATTGCCGCCTGTGGTACCGTTAGTTCGGTTGCTGCAGATATAGGCAATACTCTTGATGTTCCGTTTTTAGAGGTTGTATCTCCTGCCGCTAAATATGCTGCAGAACACACAAAAAACAAAAAAATCGGTGTAATTGGAACAAATGCAACCATTCGTAGTGGTTCTTATGAAAAGGTTATACAAAGCATTAGTCCCGATATCACAATTTATAAAAAAGGTTGTCCTTTATTTGTCCCTATTGTTGAAGAAGGATTGGTAAGTGAAGATAATATTATTGCTTTAGAAACAGCGAAGCATTATCTTTTACCTCTTGCCGAAGAAGGAATCGATTCCCTTATTTTAGGTTGTACACACTTCCCTATTCTTAAACCCGTTATTTCAAAAGTTTTGGGCAGCGATGTTGACCTCATAGATATAGGTATAACTACCGCTAAAGCGACAGCAAAGTATCTTGAAGAAAACGATATGCTTTCTACTCAAAAAGAAGGCAAATGTGAATTTTACGTTAGCGATCGCACCGCAGGATTTTCTGCGGTTGCATCCCGTTTTTTAGGTCGCAGTATTGATGGAGAAATTGAAAGAATATCTTTGGAGTAAAATAAATGAGTAAAGTTTTGATTAACATAACCGGTCAACAATCGGATGGTGAAAACGTTGAAGACATTTCTATCACCACCGAAGGTGATATGAAATTCACCGACTCAGGTTATCAAATTAAATACACCGAAAGTGATGAAGAAAATAACGATACCACCACTCTCCTTTCGGTATTTACAAAGGATGGCAATGATTGTGTATCTCTTGACCGTTCAGGAATGATAAATAGCAATATGGTCATTGAAAAAGGCGCAAGAAATACAGCAATTTACAACTTTGGTCCTCTTTCTATGACGGTCGGAGTGTTCGGTGAACATCTGCTTAGCAACCTTTGTGAAAACGGTGGATCTATTGAAATGTGTTATACCGTAGATATTAACTCGGTTAGTGCAGGAAGAAATCATCTTAAAATAGATGTAACAAATATAAATTAGAAAGATTTGGTGATTAGCGTTGTCTATCATTATTGAAAAATCACAAAATTCAGTTAAAGACGCCATTACCGAGGCGCTTAAAAAGGCAATGGCTGAGGGTCTTCTCCCTTCAGAATCTATTCCTTCATTCATTATTGAGGTGCCATCTGATCGTTCTCACGGTGACCTTTCTACCAACGTCGCTATGGTATCTGCCCGTACATTCAAAATGGCACCTGCAAAGATTGCAGATATCATTATAGATTGTCTTGACCTTTCAAACACCTATGCAACTAAAGTTGAAAAGGCAGGTCCAGGATTCATTAACTTTTTCCTTTCATGTCGTTTCTACAGCGATATTCTTAAGGATATCGAGGAAAAGGGCGATAAATACGGTCGCAGCGATATGGGCAAAGGTAAGTCCATCGACGTTGAATTTGTATCGGCAAATCCCACCGGTCCTATGCACATTGGTAACGCCCGTGGTGGTGCTTTAGGTGACACCCTTGCAGGTGTGCTTGATGCCGCCGGATACGACGTAACCCGTGAATTCTATATAAACGATGCAGGTAACCAAATTGAAAAGTTTGGATTATCCCTTGAAACAAGATATCTTCAACTTTTTGATGACACTATTGAAATGCCTGAAGATGCTTATCACGGCAAGGATATTATCGACCACGTTGTCGCTTTCAAAGAAGAATATGGCGACAAATATGTTAACGTAGATAGTATTGAACGTAAAAAAGCATTGGTCGATTTTGCACTTCCTAAAAATATTGCCGCTCTCGAAACCGATCTTCGCAAATATCGCATTGAATATGACGTATGGTATAGAGAAAGCACCCTTCATCAAAGCGGTGACGTTAAAAAAATCATTGACCTTCTCACCGAAAAGGGACATACCTACGAAAGCGATGGAGCTATTTGGTTTAAAGCATCTAACTTCGGCGATGAAAAAGACTTTGTTCTTGTTAGACAAAATGGTATTCCTACCTACGTTGTTCCCGATATTGCTTATCACTACAACAAACTTGTAACAAGAGGTTTTGACCGTGCTATTGACGTTTTGGGTGCAGACCATCACGGATACGTACCTCGTCTTAAAGCCGCTCTCGCCGCACTTGATATTGACCCTAATCGTTTAGAAGTTGTTCTTATGCAAATGGTTCGTCTTGTTCGTTCAGGCGAAATCGTGAAACTCTCTAAACGTAGCGGTAAGGCAATAACATTAGTTACTTTGCTTGATGAAGTACCCATTGATGCTGCAAGATTTTTCTTTAATCTTCGTGAACCCAATACACATTGTGAATTTGACCTTGATTTGGCAGTTGAAGAATCAAGTGAAAATCCCGTTTATTACGTTCAATACGCTCACGCTCGAATTTGTAGCATTATTAAAAACTTGGCAGCTGAGGGTGTATCGTTTGAATCCTTATCTGCAGAAAAACTTGATGTTCTTACCTGTCCTGAAGAAATGGAACTCATCCGTTTCCTCGCTTCATTTACCGATGAAATCAAAAATTCAGCAAAGGCATTAGACCCCTCAAAGATAACCCGCTATGCCCTTCAAACCGCTACACTTTTCCACAAGTTCTATAACGCTTGTCGTGTTAAGGGCGATGACAAGAATTTAATGCTTGCTCGACTTTTCCTTTGTGTATCTACAAAAACCGTTCTTAAGAACATTTTAGATATTTTGAAAATCGATGCTCCCGAAACTATGTAATGAATATATTGTTAAAACGGAGTATTTTTATAATTAGGTGATATTTTATGAATAAAACATTTGAAAGTCTTAAAAAAATGATTGGCAACACTCCCCTTTTAGAGATTAAGTTTCTCTACAAAGGAAAGGAGAAAAGAATTTTTGCTAAAGCTGAATACTTTAATATGACCGGTAGTATTAAAGACCGTGTTGCACTTCATATTCTTGAAAAAGCATACAAGGAAGGCACAATAAAAGAAGGAGATATTATTGCCGAAGCAACAAGCGGTAATACAGGTATATCCTTTTGTGCGGTAGGTACCGCTTTAGGTCATAAATCCATTATTTATATGCCCGACTGGATGAGCACCGAAAGGGTTAATCTTATTAAGAGCTTTGGTGCTGAAATCGTTGGTGTATCTCGAGAAGAGGGCGGTTTCCTTGGTTCTATTGCTATGGCTGATGCATTAGAAGAAAAAGGCGGATATTTCCTTCCCCACCAATTTACAAACGAAGAAAACACTAATACTCATTACAACACAACCGGTCTTGAAATTGTAAACCAACTTAAAAGTGTTGGACTTGTTGCCGATGCTTGTGTTGCAGGTGTTGGTACCGGTGGTACGGTTATGGGTATTACCCGCCGTTTGAAAGAAGCCAACCCCGACTTTAAGGGTTATGCTCTTGAACCTAAAAGTTCCCCTACCCTTTCTACTGGCTTTAAGGTTGGTATCCATCGTATTCAAGGTATCTCTGATGAATTCATCCCCGATATCCTTAAAATAGACGAACTTGCAGGTATTGTTGCCGCTGATGACGGTGATAGCATCAATATGGCAAGAATGTTATCTTCTAAACTCGGTATTGGCGTTGGTGTATCTTCAGGTGCTAACTTCCTTGGATGTATTGAAATTCTTGAAAATCTCCCCGAAGATGCTGTTATTGTTACAACATTTGCC
>JAFVID010000061.1 GCA_017474205.1 Clostridia bacterium
AAATGCTTCGGGGATACCGGGCTTGGGTACGTTAAGACCTTTAACGATTGCTTCGTAGGTTTCGGCACGTCCTGCGATATCGTCGGACTTAATGGTGAGGATTTCTTGAAGGGTGTAAGCTGCACCGTAAGCTTCAAGAGCCCAAACTTCCATTTCACCGAAACGCTGACCACCGAACTGTGCCTTACCACCCAAGGGTTGTTGGGTAACAAGGGAGTACGGACCGGTGGAACGGGCGTGGATTTTATCGTCAACCAAGTGGTGAAGTTTAAGGAAGTACATAACACCAACGGTTACACGGTTATCGAACTGACGGCCGGTACGTCCATCATAAAGAACGGTCTTACCATCTTCATCAAGACCTGCCATCTTTAAGCATTCACGGATATCTGCCTCGTGTGCACCGTCAAATACGGGGGTGCATACCTTCCAGCCAAGTGCTCTTGCGGCATAACCGAGATGAACTTCAAGTACCTGACCGATGTTCATACGGGAAGGAACACCGAGGGGGTTAAGAACGATATCGAGGGGAGTACCATCGGGGAGGAAGGGCATATCTTCAACGGGAAGGATGCGGGATACAACACCCTTATTACCGTGACGACCTGCCATTTTGTCACCAACGGAGATCTTTCTCTTTTGGGCAATATAGCAACGAACTACCATATTTACGCCGGGGTTAAGTTCGGAAGAGTTGCGACGGTCAAATACCTTAACGTCAACAACGGTACCATATTCACCGTGGGGTACACGGAGGGAGGTATCTCTTACTTCACGAGCTTTTTCACCGAAGATTGCACGGAGCAAACGTTCTTCAGCGGTCATTTCGGTTTCACCCTTAGGTGTTACCTTACCAACAAGGATATCGCCTGAACGAACCTCTGCACCGATGCGGATAATACCTCTTTCATCCAAATCTTTGAGGGCATCTTCACCTACGTTGGGGATATCTCTGGTGATTTCTTCGGCACCGAGTTTGGTATCACGTGCTTCGATTTCGTATTCTTCAATATGAATAGAGGTAAATACGTCATCACGTACAACCTTTTCGTTAATGAGAACAGCGTCTTCGTAGTTGTAACCTTCCCAGGTCATAAAGCCGATAAGGGCATTCTTACCAAGGGAAATTTCACCGTTACTGGTTGCGGGACCGTCAGCAATAACGGAACCTTTTTCTACTCTTTGACCTTCAGATACAACGGGGCGTTGGTTGGTGCAGGTGCCTTGGTTGGAACGAAGGAACTTAAGGAGTTCGTAGGTATCTACGTCGCCATCATCGGTAAGAACGGTTACGTTCTTTGCATCAACCTTGGTAACAGTACCGGGTCTTTCGGCCAATACGCATACACCGGAGTCAACTGCGGCTTTGTATTCCATACCGGTACCAACGATGGGGGATTGAGTTTTAAGAAGGGGAACTGCCTGACGTTGCATGTTGGAGCCCATCAATGCACGGTTGGCGTCGTCGTTTTCGAGGAAGGGAATCATAGAGGTAGCAACCGAGATAACCATCTTAGGCGATACGTCCATAAAGTCGGCACGAGCGGCTTCTACTTCAATAAATTCGTCTCTGCAACGAGCAGATACCTTGGCACGAGCAAATCTGCCCTGTTCATCAAGGGGTTCGTTTGCCTGAGCAACGATGTAATCGTCCTCTTGGTCGGCAGTCATATATACAACTTCATCAAGCACTACGCCGGTTTCTTTGTCAACACGACGGAAGGGTGCTTCAACGAAGCCGTATTCGTTAATTCTTGCATAGGTCGCAAGATAAGAGATAAGTCCGATGTTAGGACCTTCAGGGGTTTCGATAGGACACATACGTCCATAGTGGCTATAGTGAACGTCACGAACCTCGAATCCTGCACGGTCTCTGGACAAACCTCCGGGACCAAGGGCAGAAAGACGACGTTTGTGGGTAAGTTCTGCCAAGGGGTTGGTTTGGTCCATAAATTGAGAAAGGGGTGATGAACCAAAGAACTCTTTAATAGCAGCAACTACGGGACGGATATTGATAAGGGATTGAGGAGTAACTACATCCAAATCTTGTGCTTGGATGGTCATCTTTTCACGAACCACACGTTCCATACGGGAAATACCGATACGGAATTGGTTTTGAAGCAATTCGCCAACAGAACGGATACGGCGGTTGCCAAGGTGGTCGATATCATCCACGTTACCGATATCATAGTTAAGTCCTAAAATGTAACTTACAGATGCGAAGATATCGTCAATGGTGATGTGTTTGGGGATAAGTTCTTCTCTACGGGCGATAAGGGCTTCTTTGATTGCCTCTTCCCCGTCGGTGTTTTGGAGGATGTCCATAAGAACATCGAAGCAAACACGTTCGTTGATACCGCATTCTTCTTTAGCATCAAAGTTTACGAAGTTTTCAATATCTACGGTATTGTTAGAGATAATCTTATGTTCGCTCATACCGTTTTCGGTTTCGATTTGAACGTAAGCATCTTTAACACCCTTTGCTTCGAAGTTTGCAGCCATTTCACGGGTTACAACTTCACCTGCGTCGGCAAGAACTTCACCGGTTAAGGGATCGATTACAGGACGGGTCAATGTCCTGCCCAATGCTCTGTGAGCGAGGGAAAGTTTTTTGTTATATTTGAAACGACCTACTCTTGCTAAGTCATAACGGCGGGGGTCAAAGAAAAGACCTTCGATGTGTTGCTTTGCGCCGTCAACGGTGAAAAGTTCACCGGGACGAAGTTTTTTGTAAACTTCGAGAAGTGCTTCATCGGCATTTTTGGTGCCGTCCTTTTCTAATGTATAGAGGAGGCGTTCATCTTCACCGAAAAATTCCTTAATATCTTCGTCGCGGGAAAGTCCCAAAGAACGAACGAAGGTGGTAAGGGGAAGTTTACGGTTTTTGTCGATTCTAACATATATAATTTCGTTCTGGTCGGTTTCATATTCCAACCAAGCACCTCTGGTGGGGATAACGGTGGAACTGAAAAGTTTTCTACCCGACTTATCTACGGTAACACTAAAATATGCACCGGGAGAACGAATAAGTTGGGATACGATTACACGCTCTGCACCGTTGATAACAAAAGTGCCCGAAGGAGTCATAAGGGGGAAATCACCCATAAATACTTCGGATTCTTTGATTTCACCGGTTTCGCGGTTTAAAAGACGTGCCTTAACACGAAGGGGTGTTGAATAGGTTACGTCTCTTTCTTTACACTCAACAATAGAATACTTGGGAGTATCGTCGATGCGATAATCAACAAAGGATAATTCCAAGTTGTTGGTGTAGTCGCAGATGGGCTCCATTCCGTCAAAAACTTCTTGAAGTCCTTCTTCTACAAACCATTTGTAGGATTTCTTCTGAATTTCAATTAGATTAGGCATTTCCAAAATTTCATCAATTTTAGAAAACGTAATCCTTTCGTTGGTGCCCAATTTCACGGTTTTTACGTTTAACATTGGCTCTACCACTCCAAAAAATAAATTTTCCGTTCTTGAGATTTTTACGATAAATTAGCGGTTTTTACCGATTTTTTCGCCCCAACCTATCTTTTGACCCGAAAATAGGGGGTACAAAATCCCATATTGATACAATCTGATAGTATAATGCAAAAAAAATCAATTGTCAATAGGTTTTTTTAAAAAAATCAAAAAATCCCAAAAAACCCGTTAAAATCAAGGGTTGCGGGATTTTGGAACACACGGTAGCGTTGATTTATTTTGAGAAGTGGGATATAAAATTCTATCCTCTTCCCTGTTTATAATCTTCAACATAAAATATAAAACAAAAAAGCAACACCACAAGGTGTTGCTTTTTGTTTGGCGGAGAAGGTTCGTTGCCCTCAGTTTCCCACACACATTTCCAAAAAGATCCATCTGTCACAAGGAACTATCCAATTATAGAATTTCTGTTAGAAGATTGTCAACCCTTAGAATCATCCTACCGCAATCAATTCTGACACATTTATGACACTTCAAATTGACTTTTAGGTTTGTCCATACTGCGGTTGGACACTTGGACACTTTGAAAGATTGTTCATCCAATTCGAAAAGAATCATTATTTTTTAGAAATCTAATTAGTATTCCAATTAAATTTAGTCGAAATTAGTTTTTTCTTGAAAATCCAATTGGTATATTTTGCCGAAATTATGGATACTCTATCAATAGCTCAAAATGAGCGAGAATTTTTGAAAAATTAAGGAGGAAACTTTTATGAAAAAAGTTCCAAAAACTAATCTCACTAATATGGGATTTGTGTTCAAAGACAATGGAGATGTTAAAGATTTTAACGGAAATATTTATGCATCTCAAATTATGGAGGATTACGATTTACTTTATTCCAGAGACGGTACTTTTTACAACTATTTCGAAGGCGTTTACAATTCTACTTCAGACACAGAATTGAGAAATCAAATAATGCAAGATTTTGATGGCGATGCTCCAAATATGTGGAAGCCAAGTTATGAGCGTCTTTATATGGAGTCGTTGAAGCACAAAGTTTTCTACGCAGGGCAGATGAACGAAAACAAGGATTTCATCAATCTTAAAAATGGAATGTTGCAATTATCTACAATGAAATTATTAGAACATTCCAAAGAATATTACAGCACAGTACAGCTCCCATTCAAATATGATCCAGATGCCACTTGCGAACAGTTTCAAAAGTATTTGGAGTCTGTTTTTGAGAATGATGAGGAAAGAACTTCATTGTTGCAGGAATGGTTCGGTTATCTGTTAACCTGTGAAACCAAAGCACAAAAAGCACTGGTTCTGTATGGTTCAGGTAGCAATGGTAAAGGAGTATGTAGTTCTATTATTGAGGCATTAGTTGGTAGAGAAAACATTTCTTATGCGAGCCTTGCAGATTTATCAAATCAATTTATCCGTGCGACACTTTTCGACAAACAGCTTGTGATGTGTTCAGAAAACGAAATTAGTTCTTTCAACACGCAATACTTTAAGCAAATTGTCGGTGGTGACACATGTATTACGGCTTCTCACAAGAACAAAAAACCTTTTGAGTTTTTTCCGTACTGTAAGATCGTGATGTCTACGAATAATCTTCCAGATACTCGCGATCGTACGGATGGTTTCTATCGTAGACTCCAATTCATTCACTTTTCTAAGTATTTTAGTGAAGAAGAAAAGGACGTCAATCTTACTGAGAAGCTGAAAACAGAATTGCCTGGGATTTTGAATTGGGCTTTGGTTGGTTTACAGAGGTTGAGGGAAAACGATTACCGCTTTAGCCCATGTGAAAGCTCCAACCGTCTATTGAATGAGTATCGTGTGGAGCAGAATCCTTTTCTTGAGTTTGTTAGTGAATGTTTGAACGTGGATACTCCGCAATCAAAAGAGGAAAACAGAATCGTTTACAATTCTTTTAAGGATTGGTGTCACCAAAATGGACATCACAGATTTGCCAATATCTCAAGCAAAAAGTTTTGGAGGGAATTTGACAATGCCATGATTCTTTCAGGTCATGAACCGCCTGAACGCAAAAACTCAGGCAATCACCGCTATTGTCATGGTGTTACTGTCAAAAAAGACTACCGCTGGGTCGATTATTATTGATTCGGAGGTGATGAGGGATGTTCAAAATCAAAACGGAAATCAGCAGAGACAATCTGTACTTAGCCGACTATGATTCGGCAAGCAAACTCATTCATAGCAACGATGATTTTATCAATCAAATTGCACTGAATTTTCTGTATCGCTTATTCGTGGAGGTGGTGCTCCGTGATTGACTTCAAATCAGAGGAGCACTCCTCTGACATGATTGATTTAAGCACGACCAAACGCTGTGTTATTTATGCACGCTGTTCTACTGTTTTTCAAGAAGAATCCATTGAAAGCCAAATCACCTTCAACCAAGCCTTTGCAAAGCAAAAAGGTATCACCGTTGTTGGCATCTTCCGAGATGAAGGCAAAACTGGTCGAAAAGACGATCGTGATGGTTTACAAGCTCTTATGGCTGAACTTCAAAACCCTGACAGAGATTGGGATTTAGTATTAGTCTATCGTATTGACCGCTTCTTTCGAAATGCAAGATTATTTATAGAATATCAGTACCGAATGAGGGATGAATCCGTTTATCTGCTTTCAGCGCAAGAATCTATGCTCAACAACATTTTTCCTATGACCGAAACTTTCCGTTTCTTTGTGGCACAACAGGCTGAATTAGAGTCACACCGCATTGGCGAAAACGTGGCACGTGGCAAAATTACTGCCGCACAAAAGGGAAGATGGCAAGGCGGTCAGCCACCGCTTGGCTATGATGTCATTGACGGTGCGCTTATCATCAACCCCAAGGAAAAGCAGGCTGTTACCATGATCTTTGAACAAAGAGCCCAAGGTGTCAGTATGCAGAAAATTGCTGACATGCTGAACGAACAGGGCTATCTATCCAAAGCCAACCGTCCATTCAAGCCAACGGGTATCCGTGAAATTTTAATCAACCCATGCTACAAGGGAGAAATTCATTACAACCGATCTTCTGCAAAAGGAAGCAAAGGCTTTAATCGCCATTCCTACAAAGATGATTCACAGATCATCAAAACCACCTGTCCTACTATTGTAGCGAAAGACCTTTGGCAAAAGGCGCAACCCTTGAAGGAGAAAAAAATCCGCACTTCCAAAAGTACTCGTTATCTGCTTTCGGGCAAAGTATTCTGCAAGCATTGCAAGGATCAGGTGATGCATGCTAACCGCAGAAACAACCACGACAAGCTGTATATCAGCTTTTATTGCCCAAATAACAAATCGCATAAGGGCTGTACTGTTAAAGAGATTGATATGTTTAAGTTAGAAGATTTTGTGTTAATGACCTTATGCGAACAATTATTATCAAAAGAATACTTGAAAAGATTTTCAGATGAATTTCCAAAATTAAACCAAAAAAAGAAATCCGAGTTATCCGAACTCAAAACGCAACACTCCCGAATTGAAAAGCGTTGCAACAACTTGATTATGAAATTAGAAGACAACTGTTCGGAAGAAGCTTCTAAGCAAATTACCGAACGTCTTAATAGATTATCCAAAGAAAAACTTCAATTAGAAAACATGATTTCGGCATTATCCAAAACTATGAGTTATGTTCCTACAAAGGACGATGTTGTCAAGGCAAAGAGCATGTTTCTCACGTATTGCAAACAAGAGGAAAATCGTCCTTTTGTCGAGAGTCTTATTCGTACCAATGTTGAGCGGGTTGAGGTTGACAACAACTCTGTTACAGTTTTATTGAATTGCTGAAAAATCTATGCCCCTTTGAAATTGCTTCAAAGGGGCGTTTTTGCACATTGATGGACATTTTTAGGACACATTCAATCGACTTTTGAGTTTGACTTTACTTGGCGTGGACACATTGACACTTCAACAGACTGTCAGATCATCAATTGCCACATCCCCAAAAGAGATCTTCAATGAAACGTCTATTTTGCCATTGCTCACGGTGATGCATTTTACAAAATCAAGCATTATTTTCCTTAGTCCTATCACATCGTATTCCTTTACCATGAAATTGAAACGGTTAATCAAAAGTTTGACATCCTTCTCCGTCACATGAAAGCTTTGGGGCTGATTAGCAAGAACCAATTCTGCGTGCAACTGTTCTTCTAGTGCTTTTAATTCATCCAATCTCATGCTGAAATGTGAAGCAACAATTCCGCTTTCAACCGCCTTGAGAATGTTGCTTTTAGAATGTTCAACCTCGGCAAGTTTGGTTTGTATGTCCTCGGTCTTACTTTGTTGCCGTTTGTCACAATCGCCTGTATAGCGTTCAATTACTTTCATGATTTGGGGGATTTTTGAAAACGAGAAAATATTGTCCTTTAACACCTGAAGAACATACTGTTCCAATACCGCCATGTTTATCTCCTTGCAATCAACATGATCCTTGCCATGGTTGCTACACCGAAAGGTTAGCTGAGATTCTTTTTTGCGCTTATTTGCATACATTGGTGCATGGCAAATACCACAGTGAACCAATCCACTCAAAAGGTATTTTTGACGAGCTTGATTTTGACCAAACTTTTTGCAATTTTCCTTATGGCGTTTAGCTACTGCCTCAAAAATCTCATTCGACACAATGGCGGGACAACCTCCCTCTATTCGAATAATCTCGCTTTCGGGTTTGTACGCATGACGGTTGTATGTACCATTGGCAGATTTAGAAGCGGATTTGTTATAAATATAAATTCCTCTGTATTTCTCATTACGCAGAATTTCGGTCAAGCTGTTCTTAGCGAATGGCTTGCCTTTTTTAGTAACAAACCCTTTTTGATTTAATGTGCGAATGATTTCGCTATACGGATGGTTGTTTGCAAACATTTCAAAAATAATCCTTACTGCCTGCGCCTCATGCTCATTGACTACAAGTTTTTTATCAACAATGTCATACCCGAGGGGAGCAACACCGCCAGTATGGGTAGCGGTCTTTGCGTTTTCACGAAGCCCTTTTACAACCTCTCTTGCAAGATTTTTTGAATAGTATTCTGCCATCGCTTCAAGCACCGATTCCAAAATGATGGATTCGGGTGAACCATCCAACTGCTCCGTTACACTGATTAGCTGAACCTTATTAGATTTTAATTTTTGCTTGTAGATCGCACTATCGTACTTGCTCCTTGCAAAACGGTCAAGCTTATGTACTATTATGGTATTGAATAGCCCCGTTTCACTCATTTTGATCATTTCTTGAAAGCTTGGGCGTTGATCGCATGTGGCACTTTTAGCTCGATCAATATAGGTGGCGACAATGCGAATATCGTGGCTTTTGGCGTATGTTTCCATTGCGGAAATTTGTGCATCTATGGATTCATCACGCTGATTTTCTGAACTATATCGGGCGTAGATTGCGGCTTTTTTCTCACCTGTCATCAACCAATCACCTCAATGTTTTTTAAAATGGTTTCAAGCTTAGAAGCGTATCCATTTTGATTAAGGTATTGAATCAAAGCGTGTTCAATCACATCGCCGATCTTCAGATCCTTTTCGATGCAGAACTCGTTGACAAGGTATTGAAGCTTCTCTGCAATGAACACCGTTTTTGTTGACCGCTTTCCTTTTATGGGGTAGACGAGCGGTGAAACATTCGGATCTCCTGACAAAAGGATTCTCAATTTTTCTTCGTTCTTCTGGATGTATTCCAAAAGTTTGTCCAATTGCTCTTTTTCGTTTTTACTATATTTGTTTTCTGCCATTTTAGTTTTAACTCCTTATTTTGTGAAGTGTGGTGTCCTCTATGGGAATGATGATCTTGTGATGGCTACTCGCAAACCTCGTCAAAGAGGCGCGATTTTGCCATAATGTTAATGTGCTCTTTATACCTGTTAATTTTTTGGATTTCATAGGCTTGTAATCTATCATGAGATTAAATTAGAACGTTGCATTCATTGTTCTTTTACTATATGTTTTGTAAAGTACTCAGACTTCCCAATCAGATCAATTGCATGATCGTTATTTATGACGATGCAACCATTTACATATCCTTCTCCTATATCTTCAATCCATTCAAAACGTTGTTCTGTTAAGGGTGATGACAAACATAATTCATTGTGGTTTAATAATTCGTTGTCGTTTTCAATATAGAAAATAGCACCAAATTTTTCTATATCGTTCACTCCATACGTTTTAAGAAGATGTTCAAGCAATTTTTGGGTATAGTTATAGATGTGGCTGTTTTCAATTTTTTCAACATCGTTAAGATTTTGTATTTTTATCATTTTTCACCTCAGATTTCAAAAATTTAAGGGGTGTTTTTCCTGTGTATATTGCTATTGCACATTCACAGCCAATTATGAAAGATGTAAGTGTAGTACGAGCTAAAAACATAAACATGATTATTTATTTCTTCCTTTCTTTCGTTTTTGCTCAAAAGCAAGCAGTAAAGTAAAAGTAATTGCAAATCCACACAAAAATTCTTTCATGCTATCTGTTCCTCCCTTTTATTGTAATAATTTGAAACAACATCTTTTAAATGTTCTTCTTGTGCGAAAATGTTACAGGCATACCCACCATTAATAAACAACATGATTTGGGTAATAAAGATTGGTTTGCCATCATCGTATAAAGTCATTCCAATAACGCGAACGGGAGGGTGTTTTTCAAGCAATTCTCTTAATCCAGATTTATCAATTTCTTCTTTGGAATCGAATACAAAAATGCACCCATAATCCTTTATGGAATCATGGGTGCATTTGAATCGTATGAGCATTTCTTTGTAATAGTCTTTCATAAATTGTTGGAATGCTTTTGGGAGAATCATTTGTTCTAATTCAATTAGGTCTTGGGCGGTAACAATTTTTAGCATTGCATATATTTCCTTTCTATTTTTCGTGAAATATAGTATCTAATATTAAAACACTCCTTTATAAAAATAAAAGCTACCGCCTTTTGACGGTAGCTAAAAATATGTATTAAAATCTATAGTTCCTTTCGTGTTGGCTGCAACTTGCCCAAGCTGGACGGGTTTGTCCTGTTTGATTGCATGTTGCACGTTCTGATTGATTATATTCAATAAAATTAGGACTGACTACTCGTACACTACAACCCTCCCAATATTGACAAGTGTAACATTTTCGATCGTTTTTACTTCCTTTAGCCATTTTTGTTTCTCCTTTTATTATACTTAACGCTTATTTTGCCTTTCGTATTGATCAATAGTAGATTGGATTTCCGCTCTTTTTTCTTTGATTTTTTCTTCTGCATCGGTATTGCCAGAAGAGTGCGCTTTTACTTGAGCATCCATCAGTACACGGCGCTTACTTATTGCATCTGAGTATTCCATTTTGTCATAAGCTTTTTTAAATTTATCGTTGCTATCTACTATTGCCTCAAAAGCAATATCTGCTAACACTTCAAATAATCCCATTTTACAAACCTCCTTTCCTCACTTTTTTATTCATCAACAATTTCTGTTGAAAATTCCCCTCTGCGTAGTGCATCCAATACTCCAGAGTCTTTTAATTCTCGATTCAATTCTTTGGTTATTTCAAAAGAATTTTTAATTGAAGATATGCGGTAATGTAGCAATTGGCTTTGAAATTTACTTAATTCTGACCATTGTGAACTCAATTCAAAATAGCGTTTTTTGCCTTCTTCTGTTCCAATGTCAGCTTTCTCACAGGCAGACATGTTTTCAACGATTTTTCTATTTATTTCATTTTCAAATCGTTCAAGAACCGTTTCTTTTTTCTTGTCAGTCTCTGCTAAAAGATCAAAAGGTTTGCCGACTAATCTTCTGGACGCAAGTTCAAAGTAAACCTCATCAAATCTGGTCAGATTATCCAGAATATTGCTCTCATCGGAAGCATTGAGAATATCCAAAAGCTTGTCCAATTTTTCAAACAGTTCCTCTAAATCTAACGTTGACAAATTCGTTGAATCGCTCATGAGTTAATCCCCCTTAATTATTCGTTAGTATCTATATTTTCTTTCAAAATTTTCTTGATCCACTTTTCTGTGTAGCCGTATTTAGAAGCAAGCTGACGAACATTGTAGCCGTTGTATTCTTCAATGATCTGCTTTTTAATGAAATCCTTACTGAACAAGTCTACAGGGAAGAATATCTGCTGACCTCGGTATGTAGAGTGGATCTTCAGCACCGCATCAATGCCTATCAAATTAGCAAGTTCACTATATGCAGAGTTTAGGTATTCCCCCTTGATTGTCTTAGGATCCATCATGATTTCCCCTCTCATTATTCGACACTCCTTTCTAAATTATATTCCTGTTTATTGGAACTGTATAGAGCCGAACTTCCCCGAACTGTTCCCCAAAAAATTCCAACAAAGCAAAAACCGCATCAAAGCTTTTTGCAATGATGCGGTCTATTCAAAGTTATAATATGATTTTGTAGATGCTTTTATTTCGGCTTGGATGGGGAAACCGATTACTGTTGGAAAACTACAGTTAAAGAAACAACCCCTAAACCGTTGCGGTTCAAGGGTTGTTGTCTTAATCCCGTGTGGGATTTAGTGGCGGAGAAGGAGGGACTCGAACCCTCGCGCCGGTTACCCGACCTATACCCTTAGCAGGGGTACCTCGTCACCAACTTGAGTACTTCTCCATTTGGTAATCGCCTAAGCTATTAAATTGTGCCGAACTCAATCGACCTATTGATTATAATAAATGTTTTAGGAAATGTCAACTATTTTTTTAACTTTTATCTAAATTTATATCACCGTTACCATTTATTGACTTTGATTTTCGATTATGATACAATTTAATCATCTATAAGGAGTGATTAAATTGAGAGAGAAAAAACAACCTCAAAATGAAAACGAAAACGAAGGTCAATATATGAGCATGGGGCTTAGTTTAGGTATGTCTATTGGTATATCTATTGGTCTTTGCATTGGTGCTGCTCTTCACAACATTCCTCTTTATATGTGCATTGGATTATCTATTGGTATGGGCGTTGGGGTTTGCATTGGTTCATATATCGACTCCAAAAAGAAAAAGGAATCCAGTGATACTATTGACCAAAGTGAAAAACAGGATGAGGAATAAATTATATGGATAAAATTCGATGCAGTTGGTGTAATCTTAAAAATCCGTTATATATTGAATATCACGACACCGAGTGGTGCGTGCCGAGGCTTGATGATAAATATCTTTACGAAATGCTTATTCTTGAATCCTTTCAGGCGGGGCTTTCTTGGGAGTGTGTATTAAACAAGCGGAAAGCATTTCGTTTGGCTTATGATGGGTTTGATATTGACAAGGTTTGTGCCTACGGTGAAGATAAGTTTTTGGAACTTTTGCAAAACAAGGATATTATTAGAAACAAACTCAAGATTAAGGCGAGTATAAACAACAGCAAGATTTTTAAGAATATTGTTTTGGAATTTGGTTCTTTTTATAATTACCTCAAAAGTTTTGCAGGGGATACTGTCATTTACGAAGTGGGTAAAACTACGAATGAGATATCCGATGCGATATCGAAAGACCTTGTAAAACGAGGAATGAAGTTTGTGGGATCAACCATAATTTATTCCTACCTACAGGCGGTGGGGATTATCTATTCCCACGATGAGGGATGTTATTTATATAAGGATATTATGCGGTATTGAATTTATAAATATACTATGTTATAATAAAGTGGAATTTTGAGATGTTGGAGGCATTTATGATTAACAATAATCTCGAAAAAATGAATATATTAAATACTATTATATGCGGAGATGCTGTAGAAGTATTACATTCTTTACCCGACAATTCTATTGACTTGGTTGTTACTTCACCGCCATATGATGACCTTCGTGTTTACAATGGTTTTTCCCTTAACTTGCACGATGTTGGGGTCGAATTACATAGAGTTTTAAAAGATGGCGGCATTATTGCAATGGTTATTCAGGATTCAACTAAAAATTTTGGTAAATCTCTTACCTCGTTTAGAACCATTGTTGATTGGTGCGATAATATAGGTTTCAAATTGTTTGAAACATGTATTTATCACAAAAACGGAACCGAGGGTGCTTGGTGGAAAAATCGTTTTCGTGTTGACCACGAATATATGCCTATCTTTTTGAAAGGTAAAAAGCCACAATACTTTAATAAAGAACCTTTGAAAATCCCTTCTAAACATGGCGGCAAAGTAATGTCTGGGAGTGGGAACCGCAGAACTGATGGTACGACAACTTCAGTTGTTAGAAGAGCAATAAACCCTACAAAATGTCGAGGTACCGTATGGGACTATATGATGGCAGGTGATAAAAATCCTCTAAAGAGAAAACACCCTGCTGTTTTTCCAGACAAAATTCCTTTTGACTTTATTCAATGTTTTTGTCCAGAGGATGGCGTTGTCTTAGATCCTTTTATCGGTTCAGGTTCTACAGCAGTTATGGCGAAACAGCTAGGTCGATCATATATTGGCATCGATATTTCTCAAGAATATTGTGATTTGGCAGAAGAAAGAATAGAAAAGGAGTGTCCTAAATGTCAGCAATTGAGAATTTATTAAAAGATAAGCAATTTGATAAAGCAGACTATGATTCCCTCCTTAACAAATTCCCTTGGATTAACGAAAGAAAACGTTATTGTATCTTAAGTCCTGATAGTGATGGTTTGCTTTGCGGATTATTTATGTCAATGTTCCGTGATTGGAAAATTGTAGGTTTCTACGATGATAAAGTTGGCGTAGTAAATAACAAATATTTGGATGAAGATATTGTCCTTTTAGATGGTGAAATTTTTCGAAAATCTGTCAAAAGCGTTGGTCACCATATGCTAAAATTAAATAAGAATAGAAACGTTGATTTCTCAAATTTCTCCCAATGCATACAACCAAACCTTTTGAGAAATTACGATGGCAAGCATGACTTCAGATTAAAATATCCTCTTGCAACAATACATTTATTGGTAAGTATAATTGCTTATTCAGATTACAAACAAGGGAAAAAAGAAATCGTTTTAACGGAAAAAGCGGTTGCCCCCTTATTCTTTACTGATGGTGTTTTTAACGTTTTGTTTTCTTATCCAGAAAATGTGTTAAATTGGCTTTATTATTTAAGAATACATGAAGACTGGAATCCATTAAAAAACATTTTCAAAAACGAATCTTTCTCTGTTTACGAAACTATGGAACTTATGCATAGTTTCTTTAAGCAAAGAGACGAAATAACAAAAGGAAAAGAACGAGGAGATAGATTGAAAATTTCTTCGAAAGATGGTACCCCTTACAATATTGAAAAAGCAGAAAATGATTTAGTAGAAATTAATGAAGATGCAGTTGAAAGAATTAAAACATTTGCTAATATGATTGCAAATTCTACTGGTTGGAATTTTATAGAAGATAGTTGGTTGTGTTGGAAACAACTTAGATTCTTTCAGTTCAATAAAAGCGATTTCAAGTCGCGCGGTTGGAAATTAACGAATACATATTTTGAAAGTTTCTTAGAGCTTAATCCATTATCTTGGGCAATGACATCTGGAGAAAACATTGAATTCACTTTAGAAAAACCATCTTCGTTTTTGAAGTAATTCTTCACAATTATATATTCACATAAAATCACCCTGTTAGGGTGATTTTTTATTGCTATTAATAATTGTTGATATAATTGATTTATCACATTATTTATGCTATGATATATACATTAAATTTTTGGTGATATATTATGACATTTAAATTATTCTTTAATGCTATAACAAAATTCCTTTTGGGTGTTGTGCTTGTGGGGGTACTTATCTTTCTGCCCGCCGGCTCATTTTCCTACATCTACGGATGGATACTTATGGGGGTTTTGTTTATCCCTATGTTTTTGGCCGGGATTGTTATGATATTTAAAAATCCTGCCCTGCTCAAAAGCCGTCTTGATGCCAAAGAAAAGCAAAAGGATCAAGGCGTTGTGGTTGCTTTAAGCGGTATTATGTTTATTGTAGGTTTCGTTGCGGCGGGGCTTACCTATCGTTTTAACCTCTATACTCTACCCAAAGTGGTTGTGATTATTGCATCGGTGTTTTTTATTTTAGGTTATCTCCTTTTTGCCGAGGTATTACGGGAGAACACCTATCTCAGTCGCACCATTAAGGTACAGGAAAATCAGTCGGTGGTTGATACGGGTCTTTACGGAATTGTAAGACATCCTATGTATAGTGCTACTCTGATTCTGTTTTTATCTATGCCCTTGATTCTTGGCTCTATATACTCTTTTGTGATATTTTTAGTTTATCCGTTTATAATTGCAAGGAGAATCAAGGGCGAGGAAGAATTACTTGAAAAAGAACTTGTGGGATATAAAGAATACAAACAAAAGGTTAAATACAGGTTGATACCATTTATTTGGTGATTTATATAATCCACCCTTTAGGCAAGGGAGGCAGTTATAAAAAACTCCTAACGATGTTTATTCGTTAGGAGTTTTTTGTTTACTTATTTATATTTTCCTTTTTCATTGTGAGGGATATTCTGTTACGTTTGGTATCTACTGCAAGGACGTAAACCGTTACCCTATCCCCTACCTTTAGTACTTCGGAGGGATGTTTAATGTATCGGTTGCATATCTGGGTGATGTGAACGAGTCCATCCTGATGGACACCGATATCCACAAAGGCACCAAAGTCGATTACGTTACGAACAGTGCCTACAAGTTCCATTCCCACCTTTAGATCGTTCATATCGAGAACGTCGGTGCGAAGTGTTGGGGCTTCGAGTTCATCACGGGGATCTCTGCCGGGCTTTGAAAGTTCCTTTATAATATCCTCAAGGGTGGGAAGTCCTATGGCAAGTTCCTTTGCAAGATTTTCTTTGCCATAGTTTTCTGCCTTTTCTTCAATGGAGGAACCTATCTCCCCTAATTTCTTCACATCAAAGCCAAGAAGTTTAATAAGTCCTGATGCGGCGGCATAACTTTCGGGGTGAACTGCGGTGTTATCCAGGGCATTTTTACCGTCGGGTATGCGTAAAAATCCTGCACATTGTTCGAATGCTTTAGGTCCTAATTTCGGCACCTTTTTAAGGGTGGCACGACTGTCAAAAGATCCGTTTTCTTCTCTGTAATCAACAATATTCTGTGCCAAGGTGCTGTTTATTCCCGATACCCTTTTAAGTAGAGATACGGAGGATGTGTTAAGGTCAACTCCAACACTGTTTACACAGTTTTCTACCACGTAATCAAGTTCGTTTTCAAGTTGTTTTTGGGGCATATCGTGTTGATACTGACCTACACCGATGGATTTTGGATCTATCTTTACAAGTTCCGCCAAGGGGTCTTGAAGACGACGGGCTATACTTACGGCACTACGGAGTGTTAAATCAAACTGAGGGAATTCCTGAGCCGCTAATTTACTTGCGGAATACACCGAAGCACCTGCTTCGTTTACTACGGCATAGGAAACATCCCTATCTACCTCTTTGATAAGTTCGCTCACAAACATTTCGGTTTCTTTACTTGCGGTGCCATTACCAATAGAGATAATATCTACGTTATGTTTTTTAATAAGATCTTTTACTAAACGCTGGGCGGCAAGTTTTTGTCCTTCGCTATGGGTAATGTATATAACCCCTGTATCGAGCACTCTGCCGATATCATCCACAACCGCCACCTTGCATCCGGTACGATATCCGGGGTCAAGTCCCATTACAACCCTACCGCGAATGGGGGCTTGCATAAGAAGTTGATGCAAATTAGTACCGAAGTTTTTAATTGCACCCACACTTGCTTTTTCGGTAAGCATTGAACGGATTTCACGTTCAATAGAAGGGGCAATAAGTCGGGTGTAGGCATCCTCCCCTGCGGATACTACTGCATCATAACAGGGGGAATCGTTATTGGTTATGGTTAAATCCTTAATTACTCTATGGGCTTTAACTATATCAATATCCACCGAAACTTTAAGGAATTTTTCCTTTTCACCTCTATCAATAGCAAGGACTCTGTGGTCGGCTATTTTATCTACGGCTTGAGAAAAATCGTAATACATTGTATATACGCTTTCTGCCTCTTCATCGGTTGCCTTTACAGTAACGATACCCACAACGGTAAAAAGATTGCGAAGTCGACGGCGGATTTCAGCATTATCGGAAATATTTTCGGCAATAATATCGAGGGCACCTGCTAATGCTTCCTCGGCGGTTTCAACACCTAAGTCGGCATTTACGTATTCTTCCGCCATTTCAAGGGGATATTTACACCTTGACTCTTGGGCAAATATTGCATCTGCCAAGGGTTCGAGCCCTTTTTCCTTTGCAACGGTGGCGCGGGTGCGACGTTTGGGACGGAAGGGACGATAAATATCCTCAAGTTCAGATAATGTCTTGGCATTTTCAAGAGCAAGGGCGATTTCATCGGTCATATTATCCCCTGCCGATATTGCCTCAAATATCTCGTTCTTTCTTTGTTCAAAGTTGCGAAGATACTGAAGTCGCTCGGTCATATCGTGGATGATTTGGTCATCCAACGAGCCGTGGGCTTCTTTACGATATCGGGCAATAAAGGGCACGGTGTTGCCATCATCCCAAAGTTCTGTTACTGCATTTACCTGCCATTCTTTTACGGCAAATTCCTGACAAAGTGCTTTTACTATATCCATTTTATACTCCTTATATTGGGTAATGCACGGACAAAAAACTGTCCGTGCATTTTTTCCTTTAGTTTAAGATATTTTGCTGCC
>JAFVID010000062.1 GCA_017474205.1 Clostridia bacterium
AAGTAAGCACCTGCTTGGTATAACAATCCTGCACAATAGCAGGAATAAGCCCATTTTCATCAAATCTCAAATTCATTTTATATCCTCATTTCTATTCCATTTTCTATTAAATATCTTTTTAAATCCATAATTTCTACCTGTTTAAAGTGGAAAATGGATGCCGCAAGACCCGCATCTACGCCGGGTACTGCGTTAAACAGATCTTTAAAATGTTCCATACAACCGGCACCGCCGCTGGCAATTATGGGCACGTTTGCAACATTGGATATTGCTTCAAGCATTTCAATATCAAAACCTTGTTTAACTCCGTCGGTATCGATACTGTTTACAACAATCTCACCCGCACCGTCTAAAACACCTTTTCTTGCCCATTCTATGGCATCAATACCGGTGTTTTCACGGCCGCCTTTAGAGAAAATAGTAAACT
Source organism: Clostridia bacterium (assembly GCA_017474205.1). Classification (GTDB taxonomy): domain Bacteria; phylum Bacillota; class Clostridia; order Oscillospirales; family Acutalibacteraceae; genus UMGS1484. The sequence goes on from JAFVID010000062.1 coordinate 428, forward strand.
TTCCATCAACTCTTTTAACGTCCATAGATAATACAACACATTGATTGCCGTACTTTTTGGCGGCTTCTTTTATAAGATTGGGATTCCTTATAGCACCCGAATTAACGCTCACCTTGTCGGCACCGCATTTTAGTACCCTTTCGAAGTCATCAACCGTGTTGATAGAACCGCCAACGGTGAGGGGGATAAATATGCAGGATGCAATTTTTTCAAGAACATCGGTAAATAATGCTCGTCCTTCACTCGATGCGGTAATGTCATAAAATACAAGTTCATCTGCACCACTATCGTTATAAAAAGAGGCAAGGGCAACGGGATCTGAAACATCCTTTACCCCTTCAAAGTTTACCCCTTTAACAACCCTACCGTCTCTAATATCAAGACAGGGGATAATTCTTTTAGTAATCATCTTTTGGCCTCCAAAACAGCATCTTTAAGTGAGATTTTACCCTCAAATATTGCCTTGCCAACAATAGCACCGTCACAACCGATATTCTTAAGGTTCTTTATCTCTTCTATACTTGAAACACCGCCGGAAGCAACAACTTTTAAACCATCAATTTTGCAAAGTTTTTCATAAACAGGAAGATTGCAACCTTTAAGCATACCATCCCTTGAAATATCGGTATAAATAACGGTGTCAATACCAACGTCAATAAGTCTTTGACAAAGAGAGAATGAGTCAATCTCGGTCTTTTCAAGCCATCCGTTTACAGCAACAAAACCATCCTTAGCATCAACACCAACAACGATTTTGGAACCGTATTTTTTACCCATACGAGCGGTGAAATCGAAATCATTTACCGCAACTGTACCTAAAATCACACGGTTTATTCCTAAATTCAGATACTTTTCAATTTGTTCTTCTGTACGAATACCGCCACCAATTTCGGTGAAAAGACCATCAACCGATTTAATGGCTTTAATTGCCTCCAAGTTAATGGCATATCCTTCTTTTGCACCGTCTAAATCGACGATATGAAGATGTTCTGCACCGTCATTCAGAAACTTTTTGGCAATAGATGCAGGATCGGTACTATATATCTTAACCTGTTTGTAATCCCCTTGTGTAAGACGCACAACCGAATTATCTTTCAGGTCAATAGCAGGGAATATTTTCATAAATTCAACTCCAAGTTATATCTCGTTAAACGCTTTAAGCATATTAAGACCTACAGTTCCGCTCTTTTCGGGATGAAACTGTGCACCAAACACATTATTATTTGAAACCGAAGCGGTAAGTGTTGCACCGTATTCGGTAGTAGAGGATATGCTATCATTACAGTCGGTTGCAAAATAAGAATGAACGAAATATACGTAGTCACCTTGATTAGTATATTTAAGAAGAGCATCCTTTTTCACAATATCTAACTTATTCCAACCCATTTGAGGGATTTTAAGGGGCTCTTTAAGTACCGATTCAATGGGGATGACTTTACCCTTTATAAGTCCTAAACCTTCGTGTTCACCGTATTCATAGCCCTTTTCAAAGAGAAGTTGCATACCGAGGCAAATTCCAAGAAAAGGTTTTCCTGTTGCCGCCTGTTCCTGCAAAAAATCAAACATACCGGTTTCTTTTAGTTTGTCGGATGCATCACCAAAGGCACCAACACCGGGGAGAATAATTTTGTCTGCTTTTTCAATGATATTCTTATCCCTTGTTACAACACTGTCAATGGATAAATATTTAAGCGAACTGCATAGAGAAAATAGGTTCCCTACGCCATAATCAATAACTGCAATCATAATTATAATTTTCCTTTTGTTGAGGGTATTTTACCTGAGTTTTTGGGGTTGATTTCTACAGCCATTGCTAAAGCGTGGGCAAGGGCTTTGAATGCACCCTCAATAATGTGGTGAGAATTAGTTCCCGCTAATTGAGTGATGTGGAGAGTAATTTCAGCATTTCGACAGAATGCTTGTAAAAACTCCTCAAGAAGTTCTGTGTCGAAATCTCCTACTTTAGGAGAAAGAATATTGAAGGTAGAACAGAGCATACTTCGGCCGCTGATATCAAGGGCACAAAGGATAAGTGCTTCATCCATTGGCAAAATAAAGTTACCGTAACGGGTGATACCTGCTTTGTTTCCAAGGGCTTCTTTGAATGCGTTACCCAAAACGATGCCGATATCCTCAACAGTGTGATGATAATCTACCTCACTGTCACCAACACATTTTACGTTAAGGTCAAAATTACCGTGGGATGCAAAAAGGGTAAGCATATGATTAAAGAAACCACAGTCGGTTTCAATGTTGCTTTTACCTTCTCCATCTAATTCCAAAAACAAAGAAATGTCTGTTTCTTTTGTTTTACGTTCAATTTGAGCGTTTCTCATTTATTTCACCTCATCAATTATTGTTTTAATTGTGTCTATAAGTGATATTATTTCATCTTTTGTACCAATTGTGATACGAATATAATCGGATATTCTATCCTTGTTAAAATGGCGAATTAATATGCCGTTATTTTTTAATTTAAGATATAATTCTTCGCCCGATATTCCATCTTTTTTAGCAAATATAAAGTTTGCACAAGAGGGGATAACGTTGAATCCTAAACCTTCAAGTTCATTTACAAGGAAGGTTCTGGTGTCTTTAATCTTGCTGACACAATCATCAAAATAAACCGTATCCTTCATGGCTTCGGTAGCAGATACAAGACTCAAGCGATTGATATTATATGGGTTAAAGGAAAACTTCATAAGTTCCAAATCGGCAATTAGTTCCTTTGAACCAAGTGCGAAACCAACCCTTCCACCCGCAAGATTACGAGATTTTGAGAAGGTTCTAACAACAAGTAGGTTTTCGTATCTATCAAGCAGTTTAACTGTCGATTCACCGCCAAAATCCACGTATGCTTCATCGATTACTACAATGTTGTTTTTATTGTTAATAAGAATGTTCTCTATATCATAAAGAGATAAACACAGTCCTGTTGGAGCGTTTGGATTAGCAATAAATATTGTTCTGCCTAAATTAAAATAATCATTAGGACAAACCGAAAAATCATCCTTTAAAGGGATAACCTTAGAGTCGAGGGTAAACAGATCGGCATAAACGCTGTAAAATCCGTAGGATATATCAGGATAAGCAACACCTGTATCTTTATCGCAAAAAGCCATAAATGAAAGTGCTAAAACCTCATCGGAGCCATTTGCAACAAATATGTTATCTGCATTAAGTCCTAAATTATCTGCAATGGCAGTTTTTAGACATTTTGCGGTGGGGTCGGGGTACAGGTTAAGTAGATTTTTCTCCTTGTCTATTGCCTCAATAACTTTGGAAGAGGGTGGATAAGGACATTCGTTAGTGTTGAGTTTTATGTACTTTTGATCCCTTGGTTGTTCGCCGGGGGTATAAGCATCTAAACTGTCAAATCGGGGAGAAAGATATTTACTCATATTTTTCCCTCCCTAAACGAGATAAAGCACTTTGAGCATGAGCGGAAAGACCTTCACTTTCAGCAAAGTACGCAATATCCTCTGCAACATCTTTAATTGCCTCTTCGGTGTAGTAAATGTATGATGATTTTTTAATAAAATCATCCACAGAGAGGGGAGAGGAGAATCTTGCAGTACCGCTGGTGGGAAGGGTGTGATTAGGTCCTGCAAAATAGTCGCCTAACGCTTCCGGACAATTCTTTCCAAGGAAGATACTTCCTGCGTTTTTTATTTTAGGAAGAATGTCGAAGGGATTATCTAAAACAATCTCTAAGTGTTCAGGTGCAAGAGCGTTTGAAATATCAATGGCTTCATCAAGATTTTTAGCAATTATAATCTTGCTTTCGCCGTCAATAGATGTTCTGCATATTTCTTTTCGTGGCAAAACATTAAGTTGAATTTCAATTTGTTCAGAAACCTTGCTTGCGAGTTCTTCGCTGTCGGTGACCAAAACTGCACTTGCCATAGGATCGTGTTCGGCTTGAGATAACATATCGGCTGCGATGTGAACAGGATTACCGGTTTTGTCGGATATAATAAGTATCTCGCTTGGACCTGCAATCATATCGATATTAACAAGACCAAACACTCTGCGTTTTGCGGCAGCAACGTAAACGTTACC
>JAFVID010000063.1 GCA_017474205.1 Clostridia bacterium
CCTTGGAACAACTAACTCTTGCGTTGCAGTTATTGAGGGTGGCGAACCCGTTGTTATTGCAAACGCTGAGGGTGCAAGAACAACCCCTTCTGTTGTTGCATTTTCCAAAAACGGCGAAAGAATGGTAGGTCAGGTTGCTAAAAGACAAGCAATCACTAACCCCGATCGCACAATTGCATCTATTAAACGTGATATGGGTACCGATCGTAGGGTAACTATTGACGGTAAGGATTACAATCCTCAAGAAATTTCCGCAATTATTCTTCAAAAACTTAAAGCAGATGCTGAAAGTTATCTCGGCGATACTGTTACCGAAGCTGTTATCACTGTTCCCGCATATTTTACCGACGCTCAACGTCAAGCAACTAAAGATGCTGGTAAAATTGCAGGTCTTGAAGTAAAACGTATCATTAACGAACCCACTGCAGCAGCTCTTGCTTATGGTATCGACAAAGAAACCGACCAAAAGGTTATGGTTTATGACCTTGGTGGTGGTACTTTTGACGTATCCATTATTGAAATGGGTGACGGTGTTCAAGAAGTTCTTTCAACTGCAGGTAATAATAAACTCGGTGGCGATGACTTCGACCAAAGAATTATGAACTGGATTGTTGATAGCTTTAAAGCAGAAAGTGGTATTGATATTACCACCGATAAAATGGCTATGCAACGTATTAAGGATGCTGCAGAAAAGGCAAAGATTGACCTTTCCGGTATGACTACAACCGACATCAACCTTCCTTTTATTACTGCAGATGCAACCGGTCCTAAACACTTTGAAACCACCCTTTCCCGTGCAAAGTTCAACGAACTTACTGCCGATTTGGTTGAAGCAACTATGGGACCCGTTCGTCAAGCACTCTCCGATTCAGGACTTTCTGTATCTGATCTTGATAAAATTCTCTTGGTTGGTGGTTCTACCCGTATCCCCGCAGTTCAAGATGCTATTAAGAAATTTACCGGTAAAGAACCCTTTAAGGGCATTAACCCCGATGAATGTGTAGCTGTTGGTGCCGCACTCCAAGCTGGTGTTTTAGGTGGCGATGTTAAAGGTCTTCTTCTCCTTGACGTTTCTCCTCTGTCCCTTGGTATTGAAACTATGGGTGGTATCAATACTAGAATTATCGAAAGTAACTCTACTATTCCCACCAAAAAGAGTCAAATTTTCTCTACTGCAGCTGATGGTCAAACCTCTGTAGAGGTTCACGTTCTTCAGGGTGAACGCGAATTTGCCCGTGATAATAAGACCTTAGGTGTATTCCATCTTGACGGAATTGCTCCCGCTCCCCGTGGTGTACCCCAAATTGAAGTTACCTTCGATATCGATGCTAACGGTATTGTTAACGTAACTGCCAAAGATAAGGGCACAGGTAAAGAACAAAACATCACCATTACTTCCAGCAGCAATATGTCCAAAGAAGATGTTGAACGTGCAGTTCAAGAGGCAGAACAATATGCTGCAGAAGATAAAAAACGTCGTGAAGATGTTGATATTCGAAACAATGCCGACCAAATGGTATATCAATGCGAAAAGACCTTAACCGACTTTGGAGATAAAGTTGATAGTGCTGAAAAAGATGCTATCCAAGCTAAAGTTGATGCTGTTAAAGAAGCTCTTAAAGGTGAAGATATTGAAAAGATTAAATCTTCTACTGAAGAACTTCAACAAGAGATCTATAAGATTTCTGAAAAGATCTACAAGGCGGAAGCAGAGGCAGCTCAAGCAGCACAAGGCGCTGCAGGTGCAGATGTAAACAACGGTGCAGGTGCCGATAACGTATATGATGCAGATTACACCGAAGTTGACGATACTCAAAACTAATATTTAATGAATTGGGCTCTGTCGTTTTACGGCAGAGCCAATACTACATAAACCAACAAGCCGTAACGGAGAGGATATATTTTGGCAGATAAAAGAGATTTTTATGAGGTTTTAGGGGTAGAAAAAGGTGCTGGTGACGATGCTATAAAAAAAGCATATCGTCAACAAGCAAAAAAATATCACCCCGACTTAAACCCCGGTGATGCAGAAGCAGAAGCAAAATTCAAAGAGGTTAATGAAGCATACGAGGTCTTATCGGATTCTGAAAAAAGAGCGCGATATGATCAATTTGGTCACGCAGGTGTTGATCCTAACTTTGGCGCAGGTGGTCCCGGTGCAGGCGGCTTCGATATGGATTTTGGCGATATAGGCGATATCTTTAGCAGCTTTTTTGGCGGTGGTGGAAGAAGATCTAATCCAAATGCGCCAAGACGTGGTAATGATACCAGTGTTAATGTATTTATATCCTTTGAAGAGGCGGCTTTTGGTTGTGAAAAAACCGTTAAAATAACAAGAATTGAGAACTGTGATCATTGTCATGGTACAGGTGCAAAACCTGGTACATCATCCAAAACTTGTCCTACTTGTAATGGTACTGGTCAGGTTAGATATTCTCAACGTTCTCCTTTTGGTGTTATTCAAACACAAAGAGTTTGCGATACCTGTGGCGGTAAAGGTAAAGTCATTGATGAACCTTGCTCCTTCTGTTCGGGTAGAGGTAAAATCCGTCGTACTTTGAATGAGGATATTAAAATCCCTGCAGGTATCGATGATGGTCAAACATTTATTATCCGTGGCAAAGGCGACGTAGGTATTAACGGAGGACCTTCGGGTGATTTGAGGGTTAATGTATCGGTTAAACCTCACGCTGTGTTTGAACGCAGAGGATTCGATGTTTGGTGTGAATTCCCCTTGACCTATGCTCAAGCAACTTTGGGTGCCGATATTATCGTTCCAACTATTGATGGTAGTGTAAAATATCACGTTCCCGAAGGTACACAGGTGGGAGATACCTTCAAACTTAAAGCAAAGGGTGTAACAAGAATAAATACCGCCCTTCGTGGAGACCAATACGTTAAAATTACAATAGAAATTCCCCGTAATCTTGACGAAAAGCAAAAACAAATGCTTAAGGAATTTGATGAAACTCTTAAAGAATCTAATTACAAAAAAAGAAAAAGCTTCTTTGATAAAGTAAAAGATTTTTTGAAATAATATAAAGTGAGGGATATGGCGTGGATTTTTTATTTGTATTATTTTCATTGTTAATAGCCATTTCACTTCTTCTCGTTTTGGTTTTTAGAAAGAACAACAATAATTCATCTAAAATAGAATCCGATATTGCTGAAATTGCTCGTATGATCAACAATCTTTCTGCAAGAATGACCGATATGCGTCAATTTTTTGGCGAGGAAATGGGTAGAAATCGTAAAGAGACAGCAGATGCTCTTAAGGAGATGAATACCCTTATTCGTGAAATTCAAGATATGAACGTAAAACAAAGTGAAAAGACAAATAAGATTCTTGCAGAAGAGGTTCAAAAATTACAAGAAAGCAACGAGAAAAAGCTTGACCAAATGCGTCAAACGGTTGATGAAAAACTCAATGAAACCTTAACAAAGCGTTTAGATAGCAGTTTTAAAACCGTTGGTGACCAACTTAATAACGTTTATAAATCCCTGGGTGAAATGAAGGAACTTGCTACCGACGTTAATGATCTTCAAAGGGCATTGACTAATGTTAAAACCCGTGGAACCTGGGCAGAAGCACAACTTGGAAATATCCTTGAACAAACACTTACCAACGATCAATTTGAACGTAATGTAAGCATCAAAAAGGATGGTACCGTGGTAGAATTTGCGGTTAAAATCCCATCCCGCGATAAAGATGGCGAATTTGTTCTTCTTCCCATCGACTCCAAATTCCCTCAAGAAGATTATCTAAGAATTTGTGAGGCGGCAGATAATGCCGATAAAGCCGGGGTAGATGCTGCGGTTAAAAATTTGGCAAACGTAATAAAGAACGAGGCACAAAAGATAGCAAAGCTCTATATAGATGTACCTCAAACAACCGATTTTGCTATTATGTTCCTTGCAACCGAAGGACTTTATGCAGAGGTGCTTCGTATTCCCGGACTTTGTGAAGAAATTCAAAATAAACACCGTGTTATGATATGTGGTCCTACCACAGTAACCGCATTTCTAAACACCTTAAGAATGGGATTCCGTACCATTGCTATTGATAAACGTGCATCCGAAGTTTGGAAGGTACTTGGTGCCGCTAAATCACAATATGAGAACTTTGGTGTATTACTTGCCAAAGCAGGTAAGAAGATAGAAGAAGCAGGAAATACCATTGGTGAAGCCGCACATAGAAATTCAATTATTCAAAAGAAACTTAAAGGTGTTGAACTTCTTGACAGTGGCGAAAGCAATGATATTTTAGGTCTTGAATCAGGGCTTTCTATTGATGAATAATGAGGTTAATATGAGATTAGATAAATATTTAAAAGTATCAAGAATAATTAAACGCCGTACAGTGGCCAATGAGGCCTGCGATAATGGTCGAATTGAAGTAAACGGTAGAGTGGTTAAAGCATCTTATGATGTAAAGGTCGGCGATGTTATGACCATTAGTATGGGAAAAAATCCTATCACCGTTAAAGTGCTTTCTATTACCGAAATGGTTGGTAAAGAAAATGCAAAAGAAATGTACGAAGTAGTATCATAAATAATTGTAAAATAAAAATCTCTATCAAGCATTCGCTTGATAGAGATTTTTTATTGTATATTTAATTAAAATATAGATTAGATGATGCGAATTCAGCTTCGCAGGTTACGTTAATTCCCAAACAACGAAGGTCCTCATCGTCGGTTGCGGGAAGAATAACGCTTGAATGTGCCTCGCAGTTTTTGAGTTCAGATATAAATGAATATGCTCGTTTTGCAACGTCGTTTGTTCCTGCACAAATACTCAATGCGGTTAATACTTCCGAAAGGGTAAGGGCTTCTTGTTTAAGACCTAAAACCTTATTTTTCATCTCTAAAATAGGTTCAAGAACTGTGGGGGACATTAGCAATACTTCGTCTTCAATTCCTGCTAAAGCTTTGATTGAATTAAGAATTAAAGCACCTGCGGCGGAAAGTAAGTCGGTATTTTTACCTGTAACAATTCTACCATCGGGAAGTTCAAGAGCCATAGAATGACAATTACATTCTTCCGCTTTTTTGAGGGCTGGAGCAACTACAACACGGTCATTAACAGAAAGTTTTAATTCGTTCATTAAGGATTCGATTCTGCTGGTGGTTTCAGCTTCACCACGACCGATTTTATATTCGCATCTACTTTTAAAATAGCGACGGATGATCTCTTGCTTTGCAGCATCTTGAACAATATCATCCTTCGCAATACCATATCCCGCCATATTTACACCCATATCGGTAGGTGATTGATATATATCGGATTGACCTGTAATTTTGGTTAAAATATTCTTTACAACAGGGAATACTTCAATATCACGATTATAGTTTACGCTTTTTTCACCATAAGCTTCAAGATGGAAGGGGTCAATCATATTAACGTCTCTTAAGTCAGCGGTTGCGGCCTCATAAGCAATATTAACGGGATGCTTAAGAGGAATATTCCAAATAGGGAAGGTTTCGAATTTTGCATATCCTGCCATAACGCCGCGTTTGTGTTCGTGATAAAGTTGTGAAAGACAGGTAGCAAGTTTACCGCTTGAAGGACCTGGTGCAGTAACAACGACTAAAGGACGGGTGGTTTCAATGTATGCATTTGAACCATATCCGTCATCACTAACGATTCTTTCAACATCTAAAGGATATCCCTTAATTGGATGATGAATATATACCTTTTCGCCACGAAGTTCTAATTTTTTCTTAAACAACTCGGCGGAGGGTTGACCAGAAAATTGAGTGATTACAACGCTGTTTACGAAAATGTCCATACTGCGGAGATGGTCAATAAGTCGTAAAACATCCATATCGTATGTAATACCAAAGTCGGCACGAATTTTTTTCTTTTCAATGTCAGCAGCGTTGATGCAGAAGATAACTTCGGCTTGATCGTTGAATTCACGAAGAAGTCTAACCTTACCGTTTACATCGAAACCAGGCAAAACACGGGCGGCGTGATAGTCATCAAAAAGTTTTCCACCAAATTCAAGATAAAGTTTGTTATCAAACTTTTTAATGCGTTCATTTATATACCACTTTTGTTTTTGAATATAAAGATCGTTGTCGAATCCTTGTTTAAACATTTTATAATTCCTCCGCAAAAATTATAAATTCATCATTTTATTTATGAGGTTGTGTCCTTCTTCAACATAAATACCTGAATCGGTAGCAGTTTTTTCATTAAATACATCTGCACCCTTGATTTCTTTACTTTTTTTGTAAATTAAATAGGGTACAGGATCACTACAATGGGTCATTGTGGATAAAGGTGTGGGATGGTCGGGTAAAATAGCAATAGCAAAATCATCTAATGTATTGAGATAATCAAGTAAAGGCGCAAGTAGTTTTGAATCAATATATTCAATGGACTTGATTTTGTTTTCGCATTCGCCTCTGTGACCACACTCATCGGGGGCTTCAACATGGATGTATACGTAATCACAACCGTTTTTAAGCATATCGATTGCTGCTTCCATTTTGCCTTCAAAGTTGGTGTCGATATATCCTGTGGCGCCTTCAACTTCGGCAACCTGCATTTCTGCACATCTACCAATACCTTTAATAAGGTCAACTGCCGATACTACACCGCCTTTAAGACCGGTCTTGTCGTAGAAATTCTTAAGTGCAGGTTTTCTTCCGGGACCCCAAAACCAAACGTTTGTAGCAGGTTTCTTACCCTCAGCAATACGTTTTACGTTAACAGGATGATTTTTTAGTAAATCACCGCTTTTAATCATAATATCAATAAGTTTTTCGGCGTTTATATCAGGGTTAATGTATCCTTTAATAACCCTTTTACTAATATCGTGAGGAGGGGTAAAGTTTCCAAGCTCATTATTGCAGTTTCTAACAACTAAGCAGTGTCTGTAGCTTACACCGGGATAAAATTCAAGTCCGTCTTTGCCAAAGTGTTCGTTAACTGTTTTAATTATTTCAGCTGCTTCCTCGGTGGAAATATCACCTGCACAATAATCAACCATTGTTTTATCTTCAAAGTTTTCCTCATCAGATAGAGTTACAAGGTTGCAACGAAGGGTCATATCTTCGGGGTTTAGATCAATGCCCATATTTGCCGCCTCAAGGGGAGAACGGCCGGTATAAAACTCTTTAGGATCATATCCCATAACCGAAAGATTAGCAACGTCACTACCGGGGGACATACCGTCAGGAACGGTTTTTACAAGACCGATTTCAGCGGTGTTGCAAAGTTTATTCATATTAGGGGTGTTTGCGATTTCGAGGGGAGTTTTATTGCCTAATGACTCTATGGGATAATCAGCCATACCATCACAAAGAAGAATAACATATTTCATAGGTTTCAACGCCTTTCAAACTATACAATTACACTTGTAATATATAATAACATATTTATTCATAGAATAAAAGTACTATTTTTAACTTTTTCCAACTTTATTTTATGTTTTTTGGAAAAACTTAAGGAGTTTTGTCCAAAAGAATGGACTTTTATTTACTTGACAAAATCACAATATGTGGTATAATTTCCAAAGATTATGATGAAAGAAGTGTAGATATGGAAAAGAACAAGGGCTACACAAATGAAAGTATTAAGTCGTTAAAGGGTGCCGACCGTGTTCGTTTGCGCCCCGGTGTTATATTCGGATCCGACGGTTTAGAGGGGTGCGAACACTCCGTGTTTGAAATCATCTCTAACTCAATAGACGAAGCAAGAGAAGGTTACGGTGATAAAATTAACGTAACCCATTATTCCGATGGTTCTATCGAGGTAGAGGACTTTGGCCGTGGTATTCCTGTTGACTATAACGCCAACGAGGGTAAATACAACTGGGAACTTCTTTTTTGTGAACTCTATGCCGGTGGTAAATACGATAAGAGCGATGGAGACAGTTATAGTTATTCTTTAGGACTTAACGGTCTTGGTCTTTGTTCTACTCAGTACGCCTCCGAATATATGGATGTTGAAATAAAAAGAGACGGTATGAAATACTCTCTTCATTTTGAGGAGGGGGAGTGTGTCGGAGGACTTAAAACCGAAGACTATTCAGGTCGTCAAACTGGTTCGAAAATTCGTTGGAAACCCGATAATAAGGTTTTCACCGATACCAATATTCCAAAAGAATATTTTATCGATACCCTCCTTCGTCAATCGGTTGTAAACGAAGGCATTAAGTTCATATTTAGAGAACAAGAGGGTAGAAGTTTTAATACAACTGAATATTATTACGAAAATGGTATTAAAGATTATCTTACCGAACTGGTTGCAGATAAAGCATTTACCCAAGTTTCTTGTTGGTCGGGCGAGTATGTTGGTCGAGATAGAGCTGATCTTCCTGAATACAATTTCAAAATCAAAGCTGCTCTTGCCTTTTCTACAACAAACACGATTAAAGAATTATATCATAACTCAAGTTGGCTTGAACACGGTGGTACTTCTGATAAAGGTGCTAAATCCGCTTTGCTTAGTCAAATTGATTCATACTTAAGAGAGAACAACAAATATCAAAAAGGGGAGAGCAGAATATCTTTCCAAGATATTGAGGAATGTCTTGCTTTGGTTGTATCTTCCTTCTCCACCATTACATCTTTTGAAAATCAGACCAAAAAATCTATTACAAATGCATTTATCCAAACTGCAACAGCTGATTTCTTCAAGAAACAATTAGAAATTTATTTTATTGAAAACAGGGCAGATGCAGAAAAAATTGCCGAACAGGTTCTTATAAATAAACGTTCTCGCGAAAAATCAGAAAAAGAACGCCTTAACATTAAAAAGACATTGCAACAAAAAGCGGATTTGGCAAATAAGGTTGCAAAGTTTGTTGACTGCCGTTCCAGAGATGTTGAAAAACGTGAACTGTTCATAGTTGAGGGTGATTCGGCACTGGGTGCTTGTAAACTTGCTCGTGATGCTGAATTCCAAGCAATTATGCCGGTTAGGGGTAAAATCCTTAACTGCCTTAAAGCAGAGTATAATAAGATTTTTAAAAGTGAAATCATCACCGACCTTATTAAGGTTATGGGATGCGGTGTTGAGGTTAATTCTAAGGCAAATAAAAATCTTTCCACCTTTGATTTAGCAAAACTTCAGTGGAATAAGATAATCATTTGTACCGATGCTGACGTTGACGGTTTCCAAATTCGCACACTCATTTTAACTATGCTTTATCGCCTTACCCCTCAACTTATTGAAGAGGGAATGGTTTATATTGCTGAAACTCCGCTTTTTGAAATAGAGTCTAAAGGCCACACCTATTTCGCCTATTCGGAAAAGGAAAAAACTGATATTTTAGCAACCTTAGGTGGCGCAAAATACACACTTCAACGTTCAAAAGGACTTGGTGAAAACGAACCGGGTATGATGAACTTAACAACCATGAATCCCGCTACCCGCCGACTCATTAAGATAATGCCCGAAGATGCAAAACTCACGTCAGAAATATTTGATCTTCTCCTTGGTGATAACCTTTCGGGAAGAAAGCAATATATTGCCGATAACGGTCATCTTTATATTGATATGGCGGATGTTCAATAATCCATTATTCTATTCAAAATACTTAATTTGAAAGGAATTTTCAAATGGCTAAAAAGAAAAAAGAGGTAGTTAAAAAGGCAATACTTACCCCCGAAGAAGCAAACGCTTCTATTATTGGGTCAGGACTTGTCGCCGAACAACCTATTTCCGATACATTAAAAACAAACTATATGCCCTATGCGATGAGCGTAATTATATCCCGTGCTATCCCTGAAATAGACGGGTTTAAACCCGCTCACCGTAAACTCCTTTATACCATGTATACAATGGGACTTTTAAAGGGCAATAAAACTAAATCGGCAAACATTGTAGGACAAACTATGAAACTTAATCCCCACGGTGATGCCGCTATTTATGATACCCTTGTTCGCTTAACAAGAGCAAACGAGGCACTTCTCCATCCTTATGTTGACTCAAAGGGTAACTTCGGTAAAGCGTATTCAAGAGATATGCAGGCATCTGCATCCCGTTATACCGAGGCGAAACTTGATTCCTTTGCAGAGGAACTTTTTAAGGATATTAACAAAGATACAGTTACCTTTGTGGATAACTATGACGCCACCCTTAAAGAACCCACTTTGTTCCCTGTAACATTTCCTTCAATTCTTGTTAATGCCAACGTTGGTATTGCTGTTGGTATGGCAAGTAATATTTGTCCTTTTAACCTTAAAGAAGTATGTGATACCACTATTGGTCTTATAAGAAACCCGGACCACGATATTTGTGAAACACTGCTTGCTCCCGACTTCCCCGGTGGTGGTAATCTTATTTATAAAAGACAAGATATTGAAAATATTTATAATACAGGTAGAGGCAGTTTTAAGGTTAGAGCAACCTATAAATACGATAAGTCAAACAACTGCATCGAAATTGTCGAAATTCCTCCCACAACCTCCTGTGAGCAGGTCATTGAAAAGGTCATCGATCTTGTTAAACTCAAGAAAATTACCGAAATAAACGATATCCGTGATGAAACCGATATCAATGGTATGAGTATTGCTATTGACCTAAAACGCGGAATTGATCCCGATAAGTTTATGGCAAAACTCTATAAACTTACATCCCTTGAAGATAGTTTCTCTTGTAACTTTAACGTGCTTATCGGCACTGTGCCCAAGGTTATGGGTGTTGGCGAAATTCTTGAAGAGTGGATCGCTTTCCGTATGGAGTGTGTCCGTGCAAGAGTATTTTATGATTTCACCAAAACGTCTGAAAAACTTCACCTCTTAAAAGGTCTTTCAAAGATACTTTTAGATATTGATAAAGCGGTTAGAATTGTTAGAGAAACTGAGGCCGAGTCTGATGTTGTACCTAACTTGATGATTGGTTTTGGTATTGACGAAATTCAAGCAAACTACGTTGCCGAAATTAAACTCCGTCATCTTAATAGAGAATATATTCTTAATCGCTTGAAAGACGTTGAAGATTTAGAAAAAGAGAAAGACCGACTTGAAGGTATTCTTAACAGTAAAGCCAAGATTAAGGGTATAATTGTTAAGGAACTTGAAGGTGTTGCAGAAAAATACGGTAAAGACCGTTTAACCAAGATTGTTGCACCCGGTGATGAACAAGAATATGACGTAGAAGAGGAAGTGCCCGATTATCCTGTTCATATTTTCTTTACCAAAGAGGGATATTTCAAAAAGGTTACTCCTCAATCTCTTAGAATGAGTAATGAGCAAAAACTTAAAGAAAACGACGAAATTACTCAAGCCTATGAAACCTCTAATCGTAAAGAACTCTTATTCTTTACCGATAAACATCAAGTTTATAAAACAAGAATATCCACTTTTGATGACACTAAAATTAGTAACCTTGGTGATTACGTTCCCTCTAAACTTGATATGGATGAGGGTGAAAGGGCTATCTATATGGCTCTTGTGGATGACTATAAAGGTAATATGTTATTCTTCTTCGAAAACGGTAAGGTTGCCAAGGTCGATATGAAGGCATATTATACCAAAAATAATCGTAAGAAGCTTATATCTGCTTATTGTGAAAAAATGCCTTTAACCACAATGATGTATGCTCCCGAAGAGTGCGAGTTTGTAATGGAATCTTCAAATGGTCGTATGCTTCTTGTTAATTCATCCGTTCTTACACAAAAAACAACCAAAAACACCCAAGGTGTAGCTGTTATGACCCAAAAGAAAGGTCATCGTTTAATTGGTGTTTCGGTTTACAAAGAGGGAATGTTCAACAAACCCTATCGTTATCGTTCAAAGGCATTGCCTGCTGCAGGCAGCATAAAACAAGCCGATACCGAACAGTTATCCCTAATATAATATGAAGGTGAATTTATGAAGGGACAGTTTGACAGAACAATTGGTTTAATAGGAGAAAACGCCCTAAAGCAATTGCAAAAATCAAAGGTTGCGGTTGTTGGTTTAGGCGGTGTTGGTTCCTATTCGGTAGAAGCCCTTGCCCGTAGCGGCGTGGGCTCTCTTGTGATAGCTGATTGTGATGTCATATCTCTCTCAAATATTAACCGTCAACTTCCTGCTCTCAATTCTACTGTAGATAAGGAAAAGGTTCAGATTGTGAAAGATCGTATTTTGGATATAAACCCCGATTTGGAAGTTTACATAATATCCGAAAAAATCAGCGATAATACACCTAAAGAATTATTTGTTGGTTGTGATTATATTATTGATGCAATAGATGATGTGAATGCTAAGGTGTTTCTTATCAAAACTGCAAAAGAACTTAATATTCCTATTATTTCATCAATGGGCACAGGCAATAAATTAAATATTTCGAGTCTAATGGTTACCGATATTTTCAATACTTCAATTTGTCCTCTTTGTAAAGTGATGAGAAAAAGGTTGAGAGATGAAAATATTGAAAGTTTAGATGTCGTATATTCCGATGAGATGCCAAGGGAATGTACCTTCGATGAAGAGGGGAAAAGAGTCCCTTCAAGTATGATGTTCGTTCCGGCTGCTGCGGGACTTTTACTTGCTGAAACTGTTGTAAAAAGACTTATTAAATAAATTTTGAAAGGTTCTGTTTTTAGTGTATATTCCTGAAGACGTGAATTTAATACTTACAGAACTCAAAAATAAGGGATATAACGCCTATTTAGTAGGCGGTTGTGTTCGTGATGCAATTATGGGCAATATTCCGAATGATTACGATATAACCACATCTGCATTACCAAATGAAATACAAAAGGTTTTTGAAAACAGAAAAACATTAGATGTTGGCATAAAACACGGTACCATTACTGTTTTTACCGATGCAGGTCGTCAGGTTGAGGTTACAACCTATCGTACCGACGGCGAATATAAAGATAATCGTCACCCTGAAAACGTTACATTTGTAAATAATATTGAGGCGGATTTGTCTCGTAGGGATTTTACTGTTAATGCTCTTGCATATAATCATCAAGATGGTTTTGTTGATATATTTGGTGGTAAACAGGATATAGAAAATAAAATTATTCGTTGTGTGGGAGACCCTGATACACGTTTTAATGAGGATGCTTTAAGAATTTTAAGAGGATTAAGATTTGCATCTACCCTTAATTTCAATATTGAAAATAACACTGCTGAAAGTATAAAGAATAATGCGGAACTTTTGCAAAATGTATCGGTTGAGCGATTGTTTATTGAACTTAAAAAAATGCTGGTAGGGGAGAACTTTGCTAATATATCAAAGGAGTTCTCTCAAGTTATGATAATTGTTTTACCCGAATTGTTACAATCAGCAGGTGATGTAAATCTATCCTTTGAACGTGTTTCTGCTTTTAAGAATGATTTTATAAATCAGTTTGCATTGCTTTTTTGTAACGGTAATGATAATGATGTTGTTCTTGCTGAACAATGTCTTAGAAGATTAAATTCCGATAAAAAAACGATTCGCTTTGTTAAAGAGTTGTTAAATGCTCTTATCAATTTTGATGCAGAGTTATCGGTAAAGCATATTATAAATAAATTAGGATACGAAAATGCTGAAAGATATTTCAAACTAAAAGTATATTTAGATGTTGAAAACAGCAAAAACTTTGAAAACAGTTTGGCCATTTTATTCCAAATAAGAGATAACAATGAATGTGTTTTTATTGAGGATATGGCTATTGGCGGAAAAGATCTTATTGATGTTGGCATTTCTGCAAATAAAAATATGGGAGAAGTTCTTAATCATTTATTTGAAATGGTGTTAAATGATGAAATTCCTAATGAAAAAGATGCTTTGATTTCTGCGGCGTTAGAGTATAAAAAAATATCTTGAATTTTTTTGAAAAAATTAAAAAATGTTCTTGACAAATGATATTTTTATGTTATAATGTGAAAACACGCGGAAGGGAAATGTCCAAAAGACAATCGAGAACCTTACGAATATGGCCTGGTAGTTCAGCTGGTTAGAACGCTAGCCTGTCACGCTAGAGGTCGTGGGTTCGAGCCCCATCCAGGTCGCCATTTGCTGTTATGGCTCAGGTGGTAGAGCACATCCTTGGTAAGGATGAGGTCCCCAGTTCGAGTCTGGGTAACAGCTCCAAAGTCCCGAATGTTTTATCGTTCGGGACTTTTATTTTATAATTTTTCTGCTTATTGTAATCAATTTTTTAATGATTTTGTATTGTGTAAAAATAAAAAATGGTTGAGGACTACGTTAGTAGTCCTTTTTTGTTGCAAATTATTATATTTTTTTCATTTTTTCTCATTTTTACTATTGAATGTTTTAAAAATATATGTTATAGTGAACGAAATATGTTAAAAAAGGAAAAGGATGATTATAATGTCTAATAAAAAGTTTGACGCAATTATCGCAGGTCACGTTTGTCTTGACCTTACACCTAAATTTGATATCCACGGCAAAGCTGTAAGCGAAGTTCTTCGTCCCGGTAAACTTGTTGAAGCAGGAGAGTGTTGCATTTCTCTCGGCGGACCTGTATCTAACACCGGTATTGCTATGAGCATTCTCGGACAAGACGTTGCTCTTATGTGCAAGGTTGGTAAAGATATGTTCGGTCGTATCGTAAGCGAAAAGATCACCGAATACGGCACCGATAAAATTATCGCTCTTGATGATGAAGAAGAAACCTCTTACACCGTTGCAGTTGTTATCCCCGGTAATGACCGTATCTTCCTTCATGACCCCGGTGCAAACCGTAACTTTGGTGCAGAAGACGTTGACTATTCTCAAGTAGAAGATTGCCGTTTGTTCCACTTTGGTTATCCCCCCCAAATGAGAAGAATTTACCTCAACAACGGTGCTGAACTTACCGAAATGTTTAAACGTGCTAAGGCAGCAGGTGCTACCACTTCTTTGGATATGGCTCAACCCGATCCCAACTCCGAAGGTGGTAAACAAGATTGGAACACCATTCTTAAAAACACCCTTCCTTATGTAGATATTTATATCCCCAGCGTTGAAGAAACTATGTTTATGCTTTATCCTGATATGTTTGACGAGTTTCGTCGTGTTCATGCTGATGAAAACGATCCCCTCGAAACTATGGATGCAAATATTCTTCCCGTTCTTGGTGAAAAATTACTCGAATACGGTGCAAAAATTGCCGTTATTAAATGTGGTGTTCGTGGTTACTACATCCGTACTGCAGAAAAACTTGAAGGTTTTGGTGCAGTAGCTCCCTCCGATTTAGAAGAATGGAGTGGCCGTGAAATCATCTGTGAAAGCTTCCACGTTGATAACATTCAATCTGCTACCGGTAGTGGTGATAGCAGTATCGCAGGTTTCCTTTCTTCTTTCCTTAACGGTGCAGGTATCTACGATTGTATCGAAACTGCTTGTGCAGTAGGTTCAAGAAACCTTACCGCTCTTGATGCTCTTTCTGGCATTAAGACAATGGAAGAAACCCACGAACTTATGAAGACCCTTACCAAGAATGTTTACACCTATGATGAAGCATATTGGACCCGTGATGAAAAGACTGGTCTTATCTTTGGTAAATGCGATAAAACTCAAAAATAATCAGATTATAATCATACCTATTATTTATATAATTCGGCGATTAAGCTTGATTTTATATATAAACAGATAATTTCTGGGAGGAAATATTATGAGCAAAAAGTACAAGATGCACATTATAAGCGGTACTCACTGGGACCGTGAATGGCGTCATACTGCTGAGCAATCCAAACTTCGTTTGGTTGACTTGGTAGACAACATTATCAATGTTCTCGAAACCAAACCTGATTACAAGTGCTTCTGCGTTGACGGTGGTACCATCGTTATTGAAGACTATTTGGCAGTTCGTCCCGAGAACAGAGATCGTATTAAAAAATTGGTAACCCAAAAGAGAATGTTAATGGTTAACTGGTACACTCTTCCTGAAACCAACACCGTTGCTCCTGAATCCTTGATCCGAAACCTTATTAAAGGACATGCTCAAGCAGAAGAATTTGGCGGCGGTATGAAATCCGGTTACACCGCAACCTCTTATGGCCAAAACTCTCAAATGCCCCAGTTGTATCAAGGATTTGATATTGATACCTGTATCTTCTATCGTGGTTCTAACCGCCACGTTATCAAAACTCCCCTTTACAAATGGGTAGGTCCCGACGGTTCATCCCTCGATGCACTTCGTACTTTTGACGACGTAACCCGTACCAACTGGTTCTTCTTCGTTCATAGTGCAGTTGTTCTTGGAAAAACTGCAACCAAAGACCTTAACTACTATTATAACGTTGATGAAGTTCCCGTTCACGCAGCTGATATGGATCTTTATCAAAAAGCATTTACCTTGCTTAACGAAAACTTTGATTATAGCCACGACGGGGAAGTTTTCAAACAAGCAATTGAAAACATCCGTAACCAGGTTATGCCTTATGCTATCGGCAACCATCTCTTGGCTCTTAATATGGAAGATAATGATGAACCCTATCGTTATTTGCCCGAAATGGTAGAAGAAATGAACAAAATTTCTGATGATATCGAATTTGTTCAAGAATCTATGGATGAATACATGGATACCATTCGTGCCGAAGTAAAACCCGAAGATATGTATGTTCATCACGGTGAAATGCGTTACACCACTATGGAATACGGTAACTTTAACTCCCTTTATGGTGCAACCCACTCTTCCCGTATTAAACTTAAGGTTCTTAATGATAAATGTGAAAACTATCTCCTTAATCACGCAGAACCTCTTGCATCCTTTGCATCCTTCTACGGTAAAGAATATCCCCGTACCATTATTGACCGTGCTTGGGATTTCCTTCTCAAATGCCATGCTCACGACTCTATCTGCGGTGCTGCAGTTGACCGTGCTCATGATGATATGCTTTACAACTTCTCTGTTGCCCAAACCGTAGCAGAAGAGGTAACCAACCGTAGTATTGCAGCTCTTTACAACCAAGTAAACTCTGCATCTGCATTCCAAAAGGGTGACCATATCATCACCGTTTATAATACTTTACCCTTTGCCCGTAAAGAAATCATCCCCGTAGTTATTGATACTCCTGCTGGCCCCGGACGTAGCGGATTTGCCGGTATCGGTGGACAATCTATGGAAGATGAGTTTTATGATATCTTTGATGTGAATGGCAACATTGTTCATCATACCGAACTTACCCGTGACACCATCACCATCGGTGTAGAACGTGAATTAGATACCAAAGCTGCTCGTATGAAGGTTAATCGTCGCCGTATGCTTATTGCTGTTGACGTTCCTGCTTTTGGTTATGCAACCTATGGTATGCGTTTCCGTGAACCTAAATACATTTATGAACCCCAAATCGGTGAAAACAGAAAACTTATTGCCCGTGATGGTGGTCTTCTTGAAAATGATAACCTTAAGGTTGTTATCCATTCTAACGGTACATTTACTCTCACAGACAAGAGAACCGGTAAGGTTATGGAAAATATGCACTACTTCACCGATAGCGGTGAACATGGTAGTGCTCACGTTAGCTGTCAACCCACCCGTAACTTCTTTGTTACTTCTCTTGGTTGTCCTGCAAATATCACTATGATGGAATCCAACCTCCAACGTGGTATTTTCCGTATCGATCTCACTATGCAAATTCCTGCAGCTGTTACCAATGACGGCAAAGATCGTTTTAGCGAAAAGAAAGAACTCCCCATCACCACCTACCTTACCCTTGAAAAAGATAGTGATATTCTTAAGATCAAAACCATTCTCACCAATGATGCTCGTGACCACAAATTGTGTGTAAACTTCCCCACAAACGTAAAC
>JAFVID010000064.1 GCA_017474205.1 Clostridia bacterium
GTTTTTATAGAATGAATACAGCAGTGATCTTTCTCCTGTTATGGAGAATATCCTGAATTCTGGAAGTTGGCACATGAATACTGTGCGCAAGCTTACCAAAAACGTAACGGGTGTTGACGATCCCCTTCTTGCCGAAGCAAACGGTATTAAAACCGCATATCAGTTCAAACGTTGGGGAGACAACTACTTCGTTTTGGGTAACGGTAAGGTGCTTGTTGTGGGTGAAGATACCCGTGGTTGGCATCGAATTGATATTCAAAACCGTTGGTCGCTTAACGAACACTTCAAACAAAACTTCCGTGAATTTGTAAAGAAAAAATATAAGACCATCAAAAAGGTAAATAAAGTTTGGGGAACAAACTTTGCCGACTTTGATGCTATTGATCCCGAAGAGGGTACATATCTTGACCACGGCAATCCCTGTTATACCTGTGATGAGGCAGTGTTTAACGAATGGTCCCGTGCTCTTGAGGATTTAGATATCTACCGTACCACTTCCCGACTCGGCAACTATACCCACATTTTAGAAACAAACAAAGATTTGTTTGACGGTGCGGTTGGTATTCGTACCGAGGGCGGTAACTGGACTGCATCAGTACCCTACAACACCGAAAATCAACGTTTCCGTCACGTATATTATTCTCAACGTCACGTTGGAGCTATCCCTGAAGAAATGGTAAAGGGCGGAATTATTTCAATTCATTCCGACTATTGCACCATGCCCTATGCTCCCGAAGAGGTTGCTGAACTTACCCGTAACTCGGTTGCACTTGGTATTATGCCTATGCATATGATTCAATGCGACCGCTTGAGAGACGTTGCTATTAACCCCCACTATGGACAAGACTATTCTATAAGATATAACCTTTCTGGTGAAGCTACCCGAGGTGTATATATCAATACCTGTATATCCTTGTTCACTTGGTTCAAGGCAACCTATGAAAATGGTGGTATCCCCGGTGTTTTGTGGGAAGATTATCTTTGCGACGGATATATAACCGACCTACAACAAAGAGAACTTAAATTCTTTGTTAAGAAGTTGCAGGAAGCACTCGATACTCCCGAAGGTAGAGCATGGCAAAACGCTAACACCGTAGATGCAAAAGCATCGGTGGAAAAATCCCTTGCCAAAAACACCTTCGACCCCGAATACGTTGCATCACTTATTGAAAAATGTAAGGCAAACAGAAAATAAAACGAAACAAAGCGAGTCGCAGTTGCGACTCGCTTTGTCTTTTATAAAACTGATATTTCGGCCTACAGTTTAATTGTTGTGTATAAATATTTATAAAATTTATTCTGCAGATTCTTCAACGGGTGTAACGGTTTTTTCGACGATAATTCCTGCTTCGGTCAAAACTTCTTGTGTATTAACGTATGCATCAACAAAAGCTTCCTGTGCAATAGTTTCTTCAACGGGAGTTTCTACTTCGCATAAAATATCGTATGCAATTTCTTCTGTGGTGCCTTGTGCTAACTTTTTGGGGCAAGTAGAAAGAACAATACCGAAACCGCAAATTACCATTAAACCAAATAAAATAGAAGAAACGCCAAAGAAAGCCAAAAGGAAATCGGCTACGTCGCCAATGTTTCCGGCGGCAATTCTTGCCCCTTGTGCAGCTTCGGCAGCATTGTTGACGGAGTAGGTGTAGTAATCGGCACCAAAAGATGCAAATCCGGAATCGTAGGAATAAGGAGCGCCCGAAGCATAAGAAGTTATTCCTCCAAATCCGCCGGACATTGAAATAAATCCGACTATAATAAATGCAATACCAATAATTATTCCAAATATTGAAAGTTTTTTCTTCATAAAAATTCTCCCTTTCTAAATTACAAAAAGCAAAATATGCGAAATTGTTGTACCGAGAAACGACAGTACCGATTATTGCCAAATTAGAAATATGCTAAAAGCATAAATTTCAACTATGTTATATCATATTTTGAACAATTTGTAAACATTTTTATTCGAGGATAATTATTTACTCGTAGTATTTGTTTTGAAAAGAGTAGTACAATAGACCAATTCCTATTGTTTATTTACTATTGACAACGCAAATTTTTAATGATATAATACACCCATACGATGAAAATGTGTAAGTAGGTTCTACCTTCGTTTTTCAGAGAATAGGTATCGGCGGTTGTGAGTACCTTAAAACGTGGTTTAACTGAATTTCAGCATTGGAGTATCCTGCGAAGTTCGTTTTTGATATAAGCAGGGTGACGTGCCACACGCCAAAGGCACTGAAAGTGCGGAATATCTATTCCGAATCTGGGTGGTACCGCGGATTGTATTTTATCCGTCCCTTGTCTAATGACCGGGGACGGTTTTTTTTGTAAAATCATCAACGTATATATAGAAAGGAAGAACGGAATGTCAGACA
This sequence comes from Clostridia bacterium, assembly GCA_017474205.1. Taxonomy (GTDB): domain Bacteria; phylum Bacillota; class Clostridia; order Oscillospirales; family Acutalibacteraceae; genus UMGS1484. The sequence continues at coordinate 2,382 of JAFVID010000064.1, forward strand.
AAACTATGGAAGTCAAGGAATCCTTTGGTGCGGCTTTATCACAAGTGAGCACTATGGAAGAACTTGAAAAACTGCGTGTTGATTACGTAGGTAAAAAAGGGTTGGTTACCGACCTTATGAAGGAGATGAAAAATCTCTCTAATGAGGAGAAAAAGACCTTTGGTCAAAAGGTAAACGTGCTTAAAAATGAAATTGAGGGTCAAATCTCTGCTAAAAGAGAGGAACTCAAACAAAGAGAAATCGAACTCGAAAACAGCCGTATGCCCGAGTTTGACGTATCTATCCCTGCGAATTTGTCCCGCGGTTCATATCATCCCATAACCTTGGTGCAAAGAAGATGCGAAGAGATATTCAAATCTATGGGCTTCACCGTAGAGGATTACAGCGAAATTGTAACCGACTACGAATGTTTTGAATCCCTTAATATTCCCAAAAACCACCCCGCCCGTGATATGCAGGATACCTACTATCTCGAAAACGGTCAACTTCTTAAATCCCAAACCTCTGCCGCTCAAAACGCTATTTATAAAAAATACAAGGATGCCCTTGTAAATGAAGGTAAACCTATTAAGGCAATCTTCCCCGGCAGATGTTTCCGTAACGAAGCCACCGATGCTTGTCACGAAAACACCTTCTTCCAGATGGAGGGTGTTATGGTGGATAAGGATATCTCCATTTCCAACCTTATCTTCTTTATGAAGACAATGCTTTCCGAGGTATTCCAAAAGGATATTAAGGTTCGCCTCCGTCCCGGATTCTTCCCCTTCGTTGAACCTGGATTTGAACTTGACATCAGTTGTCTTATCTGTGGGGGAGAGGGATGCCCCTCCTGCAAACACAGCGGATGGCTTGAACTTTGTCCCTGCGGTATGATTCATCCCGAAGTGCTTAAAGCAGGTGGTATCGACCCCGAAGAATACACCGGTTTTGCATTCGGACTTGGTCTTACCCGTCTTGCTATGATGAAGTATGGGATTAAGGATATCCGCGACCTTAACAGCGGTTCACTTAAATCCCTTGCCCAATTCACAGAGGATAAGTAGAAAGGAGAGAAAAGAATTATGTTTTTATCAATGAACTGGATATCCGACTTTGTTGATCTGTCGGGACTTAATAAAATGGACCTTATTGCAAAATTCTCCCTTTCTACCGCCGAAGTTGAAAATGAGATATTCTTTAAGGGTAGCGATATCAGCGGTATCGTTGTTGCCGAAATTTTGTCGGTTGAAGATCATCCCAAATCAAAGAAATTGCATCTTCTTAAAGTCGATGCAGGTGACGAAACCCCTTACGACGTTGTTTGCGGTGCTCCAAACGTTCGTGTTGGTATGAAGACCGCCTTTGCGAAACTTGGTGCTCAGGTGGGTGAAATCACCATCGCTCCCAGAGAACTTGCAGGATATACCTCCTTTGGTATGTGTTGTTCCGAAAAAGAACTCGGTATTTCCGATAGCAACGCAGGTATTATGGATATTACCGAGGACGTTAAAAACGGTACCGATATTAAGGAACTTTATGAAATTGATGATATTATCTTCGAGGTAGATAATAAATCCTTAACCAACCGCCCCGACCTTTGGGGACACTATGGTATCGCCCGTGAGTTTGCAGCTATTGCGGGTAGAGAACTCAAACCCCTTGACGTTGCCGACCTTACCAAATACGATTCTTTAGAGAAGGTTGATCTTAAAATTGAAGATCCCCTTTGTCAAAGATATTCCTGCCTTAAATTCCAGAATATCAGCAGAAAATTAAGTCCTATGAATATGCGTATCCGCCTTTTCTACTGCGGAATGAGAGGACTTAACTTCCTTGCCGACCTTACCAACTATCTTATGCTTGAAATGGGTCAACCCATGCACGCTTTCGACTCCCGTAAGGTAGAGAGCATCCGTATTAAGCGTTTCGATAAACCCTTCACTTTTACCACTCTTGATGGTATTGAAAGAGAAATTGACGAAAATACCCTTATGATTTGCAACGGAGATACCCCTGTGGCTATTGCAGGTATTATGGGCGGCCTTGATTCCGAAATCGTTGAGGATACCACATCTTTAACCCTTGAATCCGCCACCTTTGATGCTGCATCCATTCGTAAATCCACCGTTCGCCTTGCACATCGTACCGATGCATCTATGAGATACGAAAAATCTCTTGACCCCGAAATGACCGTAACCGCAGTTGCCCGTTTTGTTAAACTCCTTACCGAGTTTGACAGCGGTGCCGAGATTATTTCATCCCTTACCGATGAATATGCCTTTAAATATGATGATGTAAATCTCACCTTCGATAAAAAGTTTGTAGATAAATACACAGGTATCGAAATTTCTAACGACACCATCATCAAAACCCTTCGTGCCTTGGGCTTTGAGGCAGATGTAGAGAATGATAACTTCACCGTTAAGGTTCCCTCCTTCAGAGCCACCAAGGACGTTACCATCAAGGCGGATATTATTGAAGAAATCACCCGTATTTACGGATACGACAACTTTGATATCAACACCGCAAAGGCACCCCTTTATCCCGTTCGTGCCGACGTAGAAAAGACCGATGAAGATAACATTAAGGATATTCTTGTTAAGAGATATTCTCTCCATGAACTTCATTCATATGTATGGCAATACTTCGATGAATATAAACAACTTGGCATTGAGGTAGAGGAGAACGTAGAACTTATCAATGCCACCAATCCCAACATTAAAACCATCCGTAATTCCATTGTTCCCACTCAGCTTTGTCAGGTTAAATATAATACGGGATATGCTTCCGACTTCGGTGTATTTGAAATCGGCAGAACCGTTGAGGGTCTTAATGCAGAGGGTATGTGTGATGAACACAAGAAACTTTGCATTACCCTTTTCAGCAAGACCAAAGAAATCGAACAACTCTATTTTGAACTCAGGGATATGCTGGCGGTAGTTACCGATGATATTAAACACCGCAACCTTACCTTCAAAAAGATAGAGGCAACCCATTCCTATCAGCATCCCAAGAACTTAAACGAAATTTATTGCGACGGTGTAAAACTGGGATGTATCGGTATTGTAAATTCCGTAGTTTCCAAGAAGATAGATAAGAAGGCAAGTATTGTATTTGCAGAAATTGACGTAGAAGAATTTGCAAAGATAACCAATGCAAGTATCAGTTACGAAGAACCCTCCCGTTTCCCCGGAATTGATATTGACCTTTCCTTCCTTTCAAATTCCTTTGCTCCTATTAACGAGGCAGTAAACAATGCAAATTGTCCTTTAATTAAGGGCATCGACGTTACCGACATTTACGTTGACGAGAGCGGAAAATCCATCACAGTTCGCCTTTATTTTGCTCATCCCGAACGTACTCTTACCAAAGAGGAAGTTTTAGAGGTTGTAAACGGTATCGTTGCCGACCTTGAAGGCAAAAACATTAAACTCAAATTCTCATTTACAATCTAAAAAAAAGAGTACGGAGAAATTTCTCCGTACTCTTTAACTTTTTCCCTTTGGTTGACTTATATATTTGTGTGTGATATAATTATTTCTGTTATCAGTATGAAAAAGAAAGTCGAGGGAAAGTAAATGAGTAAACACGTTTGCGTTATGACCAGCGTTCATCCCGCTGATGATTCCCGTATATATGAAAAACAAATAAAATCCCTTGTGAATGCAGGATATAGGGTTAGTTTTGTCAATCCCTTTAAGGATGGAACAGATGATTTTGGTGTGGAATGTATCAAGGTGGATGTCCCCCGTGGTACCCGTACAGAAAGAATAAAAAAAGGGCCCGAAATGGTCTTTGAAGCCGCCATCAAAACAAAGGCGGATATTTATCATTTCCACGATCCTGAACTCCTTCGAA
>JAFVID010000065.1 GCA_017474205.1 Clostridia bacterium
CGCAATATACGGGAGCGATATCACCGGCTTTAACTGCGGTATAAACGCCCTTGATAATTTCTTCTTGGGTGAATTTTTCGCCGCTGAAGAATTTTTCCATCATTTCTTCATCGGTGGTGGCAACCGCTTCGTGAAGTTGGGTAACATATTCTTCAAAAGCGGAAAGGTCGGCTTCACTTTCGGTAATCTTACCATTGTTATAGGTGAACATTTTTTCGGTAAGGAGGTTAACGTAGCCCTTAACCTTGCGGTCTTCCACAACGGGAACAAGGATAGGACAAACGGTAGGACCAAAGTTTTCAATAAGTTGGTCTAAAGTTCGTTTGAAATCGGCGTGTTCAGAATCCATATGGGATACAAAGAACATTTTTTCCTTCTTTTTTTTGGTAGCGGCTTTATATGCCTTTTCGGTACCGACGGCAACGCCGGATTTACCGGAAACTACAATGAGAACTGTGTCGGCGGCACGAAGACCTTCGCTGACGCCACCGGCAAAGTCAAAGAGACCCGGAGTGTCAATGAGGTTGATTTTGTCGATTCTCCACTCGAGGGGTGCACAAGCGGTGGATACCGAAGCAAGGCGTTTCTTTTCTTCGGGGTCGAAGTCAAGAACGGTATTACCGTCGGCAACTCTACCTAAACGGTCAGAAGCTCCTGCCACGTGAAGCATAGCTTCGGCTAAGGTAGTTTTACCTTCGTCGGAATGTCCTGCTAAGGCCACATTCTTAATGTTTGTTGCTGAATATTGTTTCATTGTTTACACCCTTTCAAGCCGTAGGGATAAAATCCTTTCGGCGGATAATTAAATTCCAAGCATTTCTAAAAAATAGAAATATAAGTGGTAAATTTATAATAGCACATATAATATGAATATGCAATAGAATTTTTTAATAAAAGTGAAAGTTTTTGTTGTAAATGCCAAACAATTTACCCAAAAATCCATTCTTTGTTAATTGTGCATTATATTATATGATATTATTTTAGAAATAATATTAGTAACTTTTGCTCAAAAAGGTGCAAAAAAAAGACAGAACGGGAAAATTCCCTGTTCTGTCTTTTTTATGTGGATATATTTTATCTCATTTTTGAAAAGTTTAAGATGTTGCTACCGGGGAATAGAGGATATTCTTTAACGTCACTACCAATGCAATAGGCATTGAATTTTTCATAAAGTGGAATAACTCGATGCTCGTTGTAAAGGATATTTTCAGCAGAGGTAAGGGATGAACTGTCTCCCAAAGATACCAATCGGTCAAATTCCGATGATACCTTTATACTACTCGAATACTGCGAAAGGGAGGTGAAGTTTGAAAGTAGTTGAGATGCCATTTTATCATCACTGCTAAGGGGATAAATAATGAACGAAAAATTACCCGATTTTAGTAAACTTTCTCCTTCATTTAAAGAAACTGGGGAAAGGGTAACATATAAACCTAAGGTGCTTTGCCAACTTTGAGCAATGTAACTTGCATATAGTTTTGCGGTATCGTCATCCACGTAGTAAAGGGTTAGTTTAGAAAGGTCTTTTGCATCTACGTTTGCGGTGGATGAATTAAAAAGTGCTTTTGCATCTTCCTTTTTGGGAACATATTTCCCATTGGTATATGACCCGTTTGGAGATAGATAATTTTCCCCCATAATGCTTGTGGCAGGGGATACGTATTTAGGAAGTCCGTTACTTGCCGAAGAGGTGTCAATACAGGATGTCAATGCTCTTCTCAAATCGGCATTTTTGAAAAGTGATGAATTGGAATTGAATATTAAAGAGGTAACACCCATACCGTATTTCAGGGTGGTTATACCCTCGTTTTCGGCGGTGCGAAGAAGGTCAATATCCATTCCACCGCAGTTGATTTCGTTATTTTTCATTCGTCCAAAACGATTTTCACTATCTTCATAAAAAAATCTAACACGGGATACAAAGGGGATATTCTTGCCTTTGTAATGTTCGTTTTTACCAAGTTTAAGAGATTCCATATCTTGGTCGGTATTCCAATGGGTAACGTAGAATGGACCGTTTGAAATAATAGTTTCTTCGGTCATTCCATATTTACCACCGCTTTTTTCGAAGAAGTTAGGGTTACAAGGCATACCTGCCACACCCGAAAGGGTGCGAAGGAAGTTGTTATCCTTCTTAGAAAGGGTGATAATGAGTTTATCATTCGAAATCGATACACCTAAAGTATCTACACCTATTTTCCCCTCTGAAATTTCAGGAACGTTTTTTATAGAGGTAAGGGATAACGCACAAGTGGCGCGGGTTTTTGGATTAACCGCCCTTTTAAGTGCAAATAAAAAATCATTAGGAGTAACTATGTTGCCGTCGGACCATTTTGATTTAGTGTTGATGGTGAAGGTATAAATAAGACCACTGCTATCTATATTGTAATCAGTAGCCGCACCACAGGAAAGGGTGCCATCCTCATTTGCAACCATAAGGGGTTCAAAAATGTTTTTAACTACGGTTAATTCGCCCTGCTCGGTGGCAAGTAGAGGATCAATGTTTTTTGGAGGAGTGTCCCATTCAAAAAGTGCTGATTCTATTCCGCTGTCTGAACAGGCACAAAGGGAGAAAATCAACGCGATTATTAAACCTAAAACAGTAATACGTTTCATATATATTTCACACCTAAAAATAAGGATATTTTTTTAAAATTAAGTGTTATAAGTATAGCACAAACACTATAAAATAGTCAAGTTTCAACAGAAAATTTGAATAATTATAAAAAAAGGTTGAAGTTTACATAAAATATAGAAAAATTTGGTATTTACAAACAGTAATCAACATTTTCAACAGAGTTTTCAACACTCGATTTTTCGCTTTACAAAGCACCTTACGGGATTTTTTGGGAATTTTTAACAATCTCTGTGTTGCTATTTTGGGGGGATGTTGAAAACTCCATTTTACTTTACATAAACCCTGTTTTTATGGCGATTTTACCACCAAATATTACATTTTGTATATGAAAAATAATAGAAATATTACAACATTGTAACCAAAAAATCCACCCTCAAAAAATTGAGAGTGGATTTAATATTTTGGTTATAAAATTTACAATAAATAATTTGTAAATTAAAGGGTTACTTCACTGGCTTGTCCCGATTGTTTAATCAAATCAAAGAGGGTATAAATATCAACGTATTTAACCTTTTTGCCCTTTTCGGCACAGAATTTTTCATATCTTTCAACACAGTCCGAAATAAATGTGGGAGATACACAAACGGTGCGGAATGCGGAGAAGTTGCCGGGCATTTTGTTAAACATTTTATCGTAGGCAAAATCAAAATCGATGCCGTCGGTAAAACCGGGGGAAGCTGCCATAAAGGGAACACCATCGAAGGTAGAAACGTTAAAGTCGTTAGCATCGTTGTAAAGACAACCTGCTTTAGAGAAACGACTGAAAAGTTCAAGAATTTCGGGGATGGTGGGATTCCAAGCATTGATAATGAATCCTGTAACGTCGATGTCGAAGAATTCATAAAATTCACGACAATATTCAGCCCATTTATCTCTACCGTCGCCATTTTCGGCAGGACGGCATTCTTCCATAAATCTCATAGGATAGTTTGCCACAAGACCCGAAGGCATAATGTAACCTGCACCCGAGTCACCTGCACAAATGCAATCTTTTTCGGTGAGATTATCGTAAATATATTCATAAACACAGGGAACACGGTGTGAAAGGTTGGGATTAAATCCCCACATCAAACTGATTTTGCCCCTCATCTCATCGTTGAAGAAGCGGGGTGTATGATGTTTAAGCCAAGCGGAAGAGTCATAGTCACCCATATAAATTGTGTAGTAATGAACGTCAGGATCAAACTTAATATCTTGCTTAACGTGGTTGTTTTTGAAATTATCACGGCAGAAACGATATTTATAATAGAAAGAACCGTTTGACATACTTGCAGGATGAGCAGCATCCGCCTCTTTAGCAAGGTTATAGCAGGAAACAATTTCGGTGAATAACCATTCATTATAAACAGCATCGTGTTCGCCTGTTAAGGTGCCGTCGGGGAAGGATGTGTTGGTGTTGTATTTAAGCCACCATGGGGGAAAACCAAAGAGCTGACCAAATTCGCCGTTTGCACGTTTAAAACGACGGGCAAAAATCTTACAAAGGGTAGCGTAGTCGGTACCAATAGGTTGGTTGGGGTCATCGCAAACCTTTTCATACTTAGAGGGAGCAAGGTCAAAACAGTAGCAACGACGGGCAATAAAAAAGTCGTGGTTTTCAATGCAAACTATGTTACTGGTGTGCATTTTATAAAAGATACTGTCGGGAACCATAGACACACCGTCCACGGTGTATGCGAGATATTTAGAGGAACAACGGTCCATATAGTTCTCTAAAAGCCAGATGTAAGTATCGCATTTGGTACTTTGGGTAGAAGGGGTATCACTACCGGGAATGGTACCCTCACCCGTAAACATACCCACAAGAGACATCTTTTCTTCAATGCCTCTATCTTTTAGAAATTTTTCGCCTTCACTATCCTGCCTTACGGGAATATATCCATCTAAAGCACAAATTGTAATGGCGGCATTAGAGGTAGCGGGAACGTTATTATCCCAAACAATGTAACCGCATTGTTCGAATTGAGCACGGAAGATATCAAAAAACTCATCAATAGAGTTTACATCCACCCTTTTCATATTTCTGAACACGGAATTTTCTTTTGATTGACAAAAATCGAGCCAAAAACCGTCGGTAGCACCACTGGTGATATATATCATAGTGGTGTTACCATTTTCGGGATTAAAGTCGCGGTTTACAAGACCTTGAATAGAATAAACAAGTCGACTAAGGTCATTTCCAATATTGGGAATGAAGTTACAGGTGTAGATTGTGTTTTCTAAAAGGCCCTCACGGGTAACAGAGAAGGAACGATCTGCGGTGGTATCGGGGGTATAAGCATAGTTTTCCCATCGTTTGTTGGACATTTCAAGCACTCCTTTGCGGGGGTCGATAATAGTAAATAAAATTATATTTCAATTAAGGTCATTCTAACATTTTACTATGTTATTGTCAAGGTATATTATGAGAATAAATGGCAGTTTTTTGGCAAAAATATAGATAAATAAAAGTACAAAGGAAGGTATTTTATGAAATTTGATAAGAAAAACAAAATGTTTGAAAAAAGAGGATTTTATATGGCGCTTTGTGTGTGTCTTATTGCCCTTACGGCGTTGTGCTGGAATGTGGCGGATAAAAATGATCAATCTCCACAAACTACCGTATCATCACAAGCACCATCAAAGGTAACCGAAAACGTAGCCGAGGTGGTAAGCGACGTGCCTTACGATAGCGTATCATCCACCCCCGAAACCCAAGAACAAGAACCTACCTCAAACACCGCATCTGAAGATAGCGAATCAAGTATGGAGCAAACCCCATTCTTTATTCTTCCTGTTGGGGGAGAGATTTCAAAAAGTTTTAACGCGAAAACCCCTCAATATTCCGAAACCTATAAGGATTGGCGACTTCATTTAGGTATAGATATAAAGGGGGAAGTCGGTACCGCGGTGATGTCGTCGGGATTTGGCAAGGTAACCAAAATATATAAAGATACAATGTGGGGCACCGTTGTAGAAATATCCCATGGTGGCGACCTTGTGGGGATATATTGTGGTCTAAACGGCAAACCCACGGTAAACGAAGGGGATGAGGTTGAAGCAGGTCAACAAATCGGTACTATAGATATCATCCCTTGCGAAGGAGTCGAAGCCCCTCATCTTCATTTTGCAATGAAGAAAAATGATAAGTGGGTTGATCCGCAAGAATATATAGGATAGTCAGGAGAATAGATTATGTTTAGAAAACTTACCCGTAGAGGTAAAATACGTTTGTGGGCATATACCCTTGCCGCTATTACTGTGCTTTCGGGATTTGTAGCAACGGGATATGGTATGGCATTAAAATATCGAACCTTGCTTGAATATGATTATGAACGTTCCTTAAATCAACTTTCAGAGCATCTCAACAATATTGAAATAACCCTTATGAAGGGAACCTATTCGGGAACGGCGTCGGGAGCATCCGATTTTGCCATGAATTTATGGAGCGAAGCGGGAGCGGCAAAGACCTGTTTATCGGCTCTTCCCACTTACGAAAATGAACTTGACGGCACCTATAAATTTTTATCTCAGGTTGGGGAATATTCATTATCCCTTGCTAAAAAGTTATCATTAAATAAAACAATAACCGTAGAAGAACGAGCCCACCTTCAAACCCTTTCAACCCACGCTAAAAATTTAAGTTTACAGGTATCGGAACTTTGTGCAAGAATGAATGAGGGTGGTCTTTGGGGCAATAGGGTAAAACGACTCTTAAGAGAATATAATGACGCAGAAGCCGACCCATTAGATGAGGGGATAAACGAAATTGAGGAGGGCTTTACCGATTATCCAACCCTGCTTTATGACGGCCCCTTTTCCGACCATATAGAAAAGGAAAATCCTTTGCTTTTGGTGGGTAAGGGTAACGTAAGTAATCAGGATGCGTTAAAAATTGCATCCAATGTATCAGGGCTTGATACCTCCGTTTTAGAAAGGGTAGAGGATACCAAAGGAAAAATCCCTTGCTACAATTTTCAGGGCAACGGAGTAACAATATCCATAACCCAAGCGGGGGGATATTGCTCCTATATGCTTGATTCAAGAGAGGTATCACAAAATCACACCCTTAAATTTGAAGATTGCAAGAAAAAGGCGCTTGAGTATCTTAATAAATTAAACCTCGGCACCTTTAAGGAGAGTTATTATTCTATAAACGAGGGTGTCTGCACCATAAACTTTGCCTATCAGCAAGAGGATATAACCTGCTATACCGACCTTGTAAAGGTGGGTGTGGCTATGGATAACGGAAATATAGTCAGTTTCAATGCTCAAGGATATATAATGAATCATCACGAGCGGAATATAAAACCGTCAAAATATACCGAATCCGATGCAAGAAAGGTCATTTCTCCCATTCTTTCGGTGGTGGAGTCAAATAAGGTAATTATCCCCCTCGATACCATTGAAGAACAACTTTGTTATGAGTTTTTATGCACCGCCGAGGATGATAGACAGGTGCTTGTGTATATCAATGCCAATACCTTGCAGGAGGAAGATATTAAAATCCTCATTAAGGATGACGGCGGAGTTTTAACCATATAAAAACAATACCGAGAGGGATTAAATTCCCCTCGGTATTTTTATTAAGGAAAAATAATGTAAATAACTATTGCATTATTAAGAAAAATGTGGTAAATTGATATAAATATAATGTAAAGGATTGATTAACTATGAAGAAAATTTTAGCACTTATCTTAGCAGTTCTCTTTATCATGACCACCTTCGCAGCTTGCGGAAGCACCGAAGAAGAAACTCTTGTTATGGGTACCAACGCAACATTCCCTCCCTACGAATTTACCGATGATGCAGGTAAAGTTATTGGTATCGATGCTGAAATCGCACAAGCAGTTGCCGACAAACTTGGCAAAAAACTCGTTATTAAAGATATGGAATTCAAATCTCTTCTCACTGCAGTTCAAGGCGGTTCTATTGACATTGTTTTTGCAGGTATGACCGTTGACGAAGAAAGAAAACAAGCAGTTAACTTTACCCAAACCTATGCTACCGGCGTTCAAGTTATCATTGTTAAAGAAGGTTCCGAAATCAAAACCGTTGATGACCTTGATGGCAAAATGATTGGTGTTCAAGAAGGCACCACCGGTGATATCTACTGCACCGACGATTACGGTCAAGAAAACGTAAAACAATTCGACAACGGTGCTCTCGCAATCGAAGCTCTTAAAAACGGCCAAGTTGATTGCGTTGTTATCGACAACGAACCCGCAAAGAACTTTGTTAAAGCAAATGCAG
>JAFVID010000066.1 GCA_017474205.1 Clostridia bacterium
ACTCCTGCAACATATTCTTTGCCACGCTACCCACGTTATTTGGTGTAGCGTTTGAAAGTTTTATAATTATATCATCAATTTTCATATAAATTTCACCTTACAATTCTTTTACTAAGGTTTTGAAATGTTCGCCTCTGAGCATAAAGTTTTTGTATCGGTCGAAACTTGCACAGGCAGGGCTTAAGGAAACTACGTCTCCATCCTTTGCCTTATTCTTTGCAATTTGCACCGCTTCTTCCATATCTTCTGCCATTATTATTTCTAAAGTTTCGGGGTTATATCCCTTTTGATTTTCAACACAGGATTTAATTTTTTCGGCGGTATCACCCGTTAAAATAAGCAACTTAATGTGGTCAACGGCACATTCCGCAAAGGGTTCAAAGGGGATATGTTTATCGTATCCGCCTGCGATAATAATAAGTCGTTTATCGAAGGCAAGAAGTCCTGCAATAGCACGGGTGGGACTTGTGGCAATAGAATCGTTATACCATTTTACACCATTGAGTTCCCTTACAAACTCAATGCGGTGTTCTACTCCGCCAAAATTATTAGCCACCTTTTTGATATTTTCTGCAGATACTTCCCCTGCCACCGCACAAATTGCTGCAAGATAATTTTCTACGTTGTGAAGTCCGGGAAGGCGGATATCTTCTCTATTCATTATAAGGGTATTTACACCCTTTTGTGCAAAATAAATATCACCTTTTTCATCGCAAAAAGCACCATTTTCGGTGGTGGCAATTCGAGTAAACATTCTAACCTCACCCTTTGCTCTCTTAGCAAATTCAAGGGTGTAGTTGTTTGAATTATTAAGAACGGTTATATCACTGCCGTTTTGATATTTAATAAGATTTTCCTTTGCCTCAACATATTCATCCATATCTTTATGAACATCCAAATGATTAGGGGCAATATTGGTAACAACCGCCACGTTGGGGCTCTTCTTCATAGACATAAGTTGAAAGGATGAAAGTTCAACCACGGCACAGTCGGTATCGCACATATCATCAACAAGAGGAAGAAGTGGTGTGCCGATGTTACCGCCTAAATATACCTTTTTGCCCTCGGCTTTAAGGAATTCGGAGATAAGGGTGGTGGTTGTGGTCTTGCCGTCAGAACCGGTTACTGCATATATTTTGGCAGGGCAGATATCAAAAAATACCTCCATTTCGGAAGTAACGGTAATGCCCTTTTCCCTCGCCTCTTTGAGTTTAGGGTGATTATAGTTTAATCCCGGGGTGCGAAAGATAATATCCCCCTCAAGATTTTCGAGATAGTTTTCACCAAGATTCAGGGTTACTCCCATATCTAAAAGGACTTTACCCTCATCCCCCAAATCTGCCATACTACATTTATCACAAGCGGTAACTTTAGCACCAAGTTTTGCGAATTTTTTAATAAGGGGACGGTTGGTTACACCAATGCCGATAAAGGTTATTTTTTTGCCCTTTATGGAATTATAATATTCAATAATTTTTTCGGTCAAGATAATCACTCCGATAAAAACATATTATGCCAGTTTATACATAGTTATTATACTAAATTATATTACTAAAAGCAAGAAAAAATGAGGATAACAATAAATTTTGTTATCCTCATAAATTATTTTGAATAGATATTTTCGGTATATTCTAAATCGCAGTTACCCATTTCGGTAAATCCCATTGAATAAAGGTCGGTGGCATTACATTCAACACTAAAAAATTCTGCCGCTTTTTGACCTATAGCAGGAATATCTGCTCCCCTTTGCACTATGGGAATTTTGGCGGTTTGTTTTGCTAATTTTAGTATTTCATCACCCTTTTCGTTTCGTCCTAAAACTCGAATGTAGGGTGTTTCTTTGCCCTCTAAGATTTCCTTGGTTACCCCTGTTGCCGCCGAGATAAGTATTCGACGAATTCGGGATGAGGTGTATCGTTTGGTGGTGAGATTTGCAACAATTTCTTCCACATTTTTGCATCTGCGAATTTCTTTATAGATGCTGTTGTGAAGCCCTTCGGAAACACCCATAACATTTTCTATTTGATCGGGGGTAAGGGTGCGGAGTCGGGATAAAATTGCCACATTCAACACATCAGAATTTAAGGGCGTTCTTCCCTTTTCTATCTCTTCTTTCAAGATTCCAAAGGCCATATCAGGCATATATTTTTCTGCATCAAGGGGATTATTCATCATAACGTTTCTAATCGCTGTTGCCGATGCCATTTTTGCATTTGTAACACTTTCATCATTATAATTTGAACCCATTCTTGTTACCGTTTGGGGATTTATTTTAGACCCAATCTTTTTAAGGGCGGTAATATATTCAAGGGCTAAAATATTGTTGGGGTGGGATATAATATCCCCCTCATTTTTATATCCCTTTTCATAAAGCAGGGTTTGACGGGCAGATGCAAAACCCTTACCATTGCCCATTCCTAAATTCAATTCACCCTCTAAACTTTCTAAAATATTTGCAAGATTTATAAGGGCTTTTATATCCCCCTCTTCGCTACCGAAGGATAACATATCTACACAGCCCAAATTATCGAGAATTTTAACACCGCCAAGAGCAAAATCGGGGGCCGACCCTACCGAATAAACGTGGGGTAATTCCAAAACCAAATCGGCGCCGTTTAACAACGCCATTTTCGCCTTTGCGGTCTTTGATATGCAGGAAAAATCACCCCTTTGGGTAAAGTTACCCCCAAGGATACACACGATATGGGATGCTCCCATCTCCCTTGTTTTTTCAATTTGATACTTGTGTCCATTGTGGAAGGGATTATATTCCGCAATTATTCCCGCAATTTTCATTTTTTTCGCTCCTGATACTTGCAATTCGGTTACCTTTGTTGTATAATCTCATTATACTATGCAATTCTATGGATTGCAATATTTACACTTAATAAAATATTCTCAAAGGAGTAATTTATAATGAAAATTCTTGTTGTTAATGCAGGTAGTTCTTCTCTTAAATATCAACTTTTTGATATGACCGATGAAAGCGTTATTGCAAAGGGTATCTGCGAAAGAATCGGTGTTACCGGTCACATCCACGGCAAAACCAGCGATGGTCGCAGTTATGAATATGACGTTGACCTTCCCAACCATACCATTGCTTTCAAAGAGGTCCAAAAAATCCTCACCGAAGGCGATTGCAAGGTTATTGACTCTATGAGCGAAATCTCTGCAGTTGGTCATCGTATAGTTCAAGGTGGCGCTTTGTTTGATAAATCCGTTCTCGTTACCGACGAAGTTATTGCAGGTATTGAAAGTTTGCAAGACCTTGCTCCCCTTCACAATCCTGCTCACCTTCAAGGTATTCGTGCTTGTATTGACGTTCTTGGTAAAGACGTTCCCCAAGTTACCGTTTTCGATAACTGCTTCCACCTTACCATGCCCCCCGAAGCATACACCTTTGCTATTCCCTATGAATATTATGAAAAATATAAAATCCGTCGTTACGGCTTCCACGGTACTTCCCACCGCTATGTAAGTGCTCGTTATGCCGAACTTACCGGTAAGAGCTTAGAGGGTCTTAAACTTATCACCTGCCACCTTGGTAACGGTTCTTCTATCACCGCTATTAAAGACGGTAAAGTTATCGATACCAGCATGGGTCTTACTCCCCTTGACGGTTTTATGATGGGTACCAGAAGTGGTAACCTCGACCCCTCTGTTGTTACCTTTCTTGCTGAAAAAGAAGGCATCTCTCCCAACGAAATGTCTAACCTTCTTAATAAAAAATCCGGTGTTCTTGGTATTTCAGGCAAATACAGTGACGACCGTGACCTTACCGCTGCCTGTGCAAGAGGAGAAGAAAAAGCTATCCTTGCAAGAGATATGCAATTCTATCAAATCCGTAAATACATTGGTAGCTACGTTGCTGCTCTTGACGGTGTAGATGCTATCGTATTTACCGGCGGTATCGGCGAAAATGCTATGCACCTCCGCAAGAACGTTTGCGAAAACCTTAACTATCTCGGAATTAAAATCAACAACGAAGTTAACGATAAGCTCTGGCACGGTGATGAAGGACGTATCTCTCTTCCCGAATCTAAGGTTGATGTTTACGTTATCCCCACCAACGAAGAATTGGTTATCGCTCGTGATACCAAACAAATTGTTGATGCTCTTTAATTCTTCATCTAAATAAAGATTAAATCTTAAAATAAACACCGCCAATTATTTTGGCGGTGTTTATAAATGTTTACAAATAATATCTTGAAAAAGTTAGCATATAGATTAAAATATATATTAAAGGAGGGTTTTTATGGCTGAGAAATTTGAAAGACCCACTACACTAAAGGGTAAAATTGAAAATTATTGGTATCACTACAAATGGCATACTCTCATAGGATTGTTTTTTGTTGTAACCATTTTAGTTTGTACTGTTCAATGTTCAAGCAGGGAAAATCCCGACATAAAAGCGATTCTTTACGTTGATGAAAACGTTGCAGATCTAACCGCCGATGCATTGGAGGAAGAAATTGAAAAATATATGACCGACCTAAATGGTGATGGCGAAGTAATTTGTCAGGTTATAAATCTTTCCAATATAAACGGTACCGATAATTTTGCAGTGAATAAGTCTCAAAGATTATTTGCCGAAATGGCTGAAGGCAGTAATTTCTTATATATTTTGGATAAGAATGGTTACGATTCATTACAAACCAACTTAAATCCCTTTGCAAAAGAAGATTATCAAAATAACGATGATGTAAATGGTTGGAATTGGAATGGAAGTAAAATTCAAAGTAATTTAGAAATTCATAAACTCCCCGATGATATGTATTTTTGCGTAAGAGATATCTTTGATACTAATGATAGTAAAAAGAACAAGCAGACAAAGATTAACGTTGAGACTGTAATGAATAAAATCGCGGTAGATAACAAAGAATAATACCATATAAAAAAACTCCGTTTAACCGACTTTTTCGGCTAACGGAGTTTATATTTTGGCAAAAAGAAAACCTACTGAATAATCAGTAGGTTCTTTTTGTGTTGGCATCGACCTATCTTCCCGGGCGGCCTCCCACCAAGTATTTTCGGCACCAATGAGCTTAACTACCGTGTTCGGGATGGGAACGGGTGGACCCTCATTGTTATGAACACCAACTATGGAAAACCTCTGTTGAGGTTTTCATTTATCATT
This sequence comes from Clostridia bacterium, assembly GCA_017474205.1. Lineage (GTDB taxonomy): Bacteria > Bacillota > Clostridia > Oscillospirales > Acutalibacteraceae > UMGS1484. The sequence continues at coordinate 5,138 of JAFVID010000066.1, forward strand.
TCACGAACTATTGCCCGCGATTAGAAACGAAATGGTGACCCGTACGAGATTCGAACTCGTGTTGCCGGCGTGAGAGGCCGGAGTCTTAGGCCACTTGACCAACGGGCCAC
>JAFVID010000067.1 GCA_017474205.1 Clostridia bacterium
GATACAAGCACATCCTTCATTTCTCCACCATAAGCGCCTGCATTCATAAACACTGCACCGCCCAGCGTACCGGGTATTCCCCAAGCAAATTCAAGTCCTGAAAGAGAATTTTCAAGGGCAAAGGCGCAAAGACGGGAAAGTTTAACGCCTGCAGAACAAACAATATCACATCCATCAAGATAGATATCGGAAAGACCACCCGTATGAAGCACAACTCCACGAATTCCGAAATCACTAACAAGCAAATTCGAGCCACCGCCTAAAAAATGAAGGGGTAATTCATTTTCACGGCAATAGTTTATAACACCTGCACACATTTCATTATTGATAGGTTTCACAAAAATATCGGCAGGACCACCTATTTTGAAGGTAGTATGTTGACTCATTTCCTCATTTTCGGAATACGCACAGTTAATCTGTTCAAGATATTCTTTTAAGCCATCATAATTTAACAAACAAAGCACCTCGTTTATCGTTTATGAAAATCGATTAATATGTTTATAGATATTATTGAATATCGTTTTGAAGTCCTAAATTTTCAAGAAGTTCTTCGGCGGCATTATAGCCCATCTTCTTTTGACGATTATTCATTGCGGCAATCTCAATGATAACCGCAAGGTTTCTACCGGGGGAAACAGGAATGGTCATTGAGGTAATATCAAGCCCCAATATATTGGTTGTTTCTCGATCAATACCAACTCTATCATACGCTTTTTCGGGATCCCAATCTTCCAAATTAAGAACCATATCTATCTTCTCGGTAAGTTTTACCGATCCCATACCAAAAAGGCGACGGGCATTGATAATACCAACACCGCGAAGTTCCATAAAGTGGCGAATATTATCGGGAGAAGAACCAACCAAGGTTTTGGATGATACACGTCGAATTTCAACAGCATCATCGGCAATAAGTCGGTGACCACGCTTTACAAGTTCAATAGCAGTTTCACTCTTACCTACTCCGCTTTCGCCAAGCAAAAGGATACCCTCACCGTAAACCTCAACAAAAACACCATGGCGAGTTATACGAGGGGCAAGTTCAACGTTGAGATAAGAAATAAGGGATGCCATAAATGCAGATGGTTCTGCCGACGTTCTAACAATTGGAACGTTATATTTTTTTGCACTTTCTAAAAATTCAGGTAAAACATCATTATTTCGGGTAAATACCACAAGAACAGGAAGTTGGGAAAAGAATTTATCCACCTTCATTTTGCGTTCTTCGGGGTCTAATTCTGAAATATATGCAATTTCACCTAAACCTAATATTTGAATTCTTGTACTATCGAAAAATTTATAAAAACCTGAAAGTTGAAGTCCGGGGCGGTTAATATTAGCCGAACCTACCATTATGTTTTCTGCTTTATCGGGTAAATATATCTCTTCGAGAGAAAATTCTTGCATAATTTTTGCAACCGATACAAAGTATTGTTTCGACAAGTCACACCACTCCTTTTATTATATTTATATATTATACTATATTTAATACAAAATTCCAATACTTTTTTTGAAAGTGCAATAATTTTATTGACTAATGTTGAATATAGAGATAAAATAAAGGTATAAAAATACAAGGAATGATTAATATGAAGTTTATTATTGCTACAAAAAACAATAAAAAATTGAAGGAATTATCAAGAATATTAGAGCCCCTTGGAATTGAGGCAGTTACCGAATTCGACCTTGGAATTACACTTCCCGAAGTCGAAGAAACGGGCGACACATTCGAAGAAAACGCGTATCTTAAAGCAAAATCCGCATTAGACATAAGCGGTCTTCCTGCCGTTGCCGATGATTCGGGTCTTTGTGTTGATGCACTTGACGGCGCACCAGGTGTATATTCGGCGCGTTATGCAGGTGAAGATGCTCCAGATGAAATGAGAATTGTGAAACTCCTTGAAAATCTAAAGGATGTCCCTACCGAAAAACGCACCGCACGATTTGTATCTTCAATATGTTGTGTATTCCCTGACGGTAGAAAATTCACCGTTAGAGGCACCTGCGAAGGCACTATTGATTATTCCCCTAAAGGCGATAATGGATTTGGATATGACCCCGTTTTCCTTTGCGGTGAAAAAACCTTTGCAGAGATGTCCGACGCCGAAAAAGATGCAGTAAGTCATAGAGGCAATTCCCTTAAACTTTTCGCACAGGAATTACCAAAATATCTTTAATTTTGCTTTATAAAGCAAACAGCGACTCAGAAAATGAGCCGCTGTTTTTATTTATAGTATCATTTCCATTCCTATTTTTTGAGGAACAAGGCCTTGTGATTCGTAGAATCGAAGGGCAGATGGATTACAACTCCAAACATTAAGGGTAAGATTATAACAACCATTTTCTTTTGCAAATTCTTTGGCGTGTTCAAATAATTCTTTACCGATATGCTTTCCGCGAAGGTTTTCATCGACACAAAGGTCGTCAATATAAAGAGTTTTAATATCGGTAAGGACAGAATTTTCTATATGCTGCTGAAAAATGCAAAAGCAGTATCCTAAAACATTGTCATTTTCATCCACCGAAACGAATATTGGGCGGGATTTATCACTCAACATATTAGTTAGTTCGGTTTCGTTATACTTCCTGCCGATTTTGAAGATATCGGGTCTGCCCTTATGATGCACCAAATCTACTTGTGAAAGTAAATCTCCGATTTTATCTATATCCTTTTCTACTGCAAATCTTATCATTGTATTAAAGTTTACAGATATCGGCATCGGTGATAAGATGGAATCCTGCATTTTCGAGGGCCTTTTCGGCGGTTTTGTTATCCTCTACCCTCAATACAACATAGGCGTGTTTTTCGGTACGAGCCATAAAGGCATAGAGGTATTCCATATTGATTTTGTTCTCATCAAGCACCTTAAGGGCTGCGGAAAGTTTACCGGGAGCGTCACCGATTTTAACACCCACAACCTCGGTGATTTTAATGAGATATCCTTCTTCAGAAAGAATTCTTTCGGCGGTCTTTTCATCATTTACAATAAGACGAAGAATACCAAAATCCTGAGTTTCTGCGATAGAAAGTGCTCTGATATTTATATCATGTTTTGAAAGGGTGTCGGTAATAGATACAAGTGCACCTTGTTTGTTTTCAACAAATACTGTTAATTGCTTAATTGCCATAACTTTATCTCCTCTCTGATATTACACAAGTTTTCTCTTGTCGATAACGCGAACTGCTTTACCTTCGCTTCTTGCAATACTCTTGGGTGCAACGAGGCGGACTGTGGGATTAATTCCCAACATAGTTTTCATTGCATTTGCAAGAGATTTTTCCATTTTAAGAATTTCACTTACCTTATCGGTGAATTTTTCTGCCGTCATTTCTACGTTAACCTCAAAGGTATCATTATTCTTAACACGGTCAACAACGATTTGATAGTTGGGTTCGTATCCTTCGTTAAGAAGAACGGTTTCAATTTGACTTGGGAATACGTTAACACCGCGGATAATAAGCATATCGTCGGTTCTGCCCATAGGTTTAGCCATTTTCACAAGAGTACGGCCACAGGAACATTTTTCACGGGAAAGAACGCAAATATCGCGGGTACGATAACGAAGAAGGGGGAATCCTTCTTTATCGAGAGAGGTAAATACAAGTTCACCTTTAGAACCTTCGGGAAGGACTTCACCTGTATCAGGATCGATGATTTCAGCAAAGAAGTGATCTTCGTTTATGTGCATTCCGGTTTGTTCAGAGCATTCAAATGCCACACCCGGGCCGGTTGACTCGGTAAGACCATAGATATCGTACGCCTTTATTCCAAGGGATTTTTCAATACCTTTACGCATTTCTTCGGTCCAGGGTTCAGCACCGAAAATACCCGCTTTTAGGGATATATCTTCCGGTTGGATGCCCTGCTCTTTAATGTATTCGCCAATATATGCGGCATAGGAAGGGGTGCAACAAAGTATAGTAGCACCTAAATCATTCATAAACTGAACCTGACGTTCGGTGTTACCCGAAGACATAGGAAGAGTAAGACATCCTACCTTTTGGGAGCCCCCATTAAGTCCAAAACCACCTGTAAATAATCCGTAACCGTAAGCTACCTGACATACGTCCTTTTTGGTACCGCCTACTGCAACAATTGCTCTTGCACAGCAATCTTCCCAAAGGTCAATATCATTTTGAGTGTAAAAAGCAACCACACGACGTCCTGTTGTGCCAGAAGTAGAATGAATACGAACGCAATTATCAAGGGATGTTCCGAGAAGACCGTAAGGATATGCATCACGAAGGTCGGATTTTTGAAGGAAAGGAAGTTTATGGAGATCGTCAATCCCCTTAATATCCTCCGGTTTTACCCCTTTTTCATCCATAAGATTACGATAATACGGTACGTTTTCGTAAACGTGTTTAACCTGCTTTACAAGTTTTTCGGATTGAAGTTTTCTCATTTCTTCAAGGGGCATAGTTTCAATTTCTTTTTGAAAGTAGTTTTGTGCCATTTTAACCATCCTTTCTGTATTTTCTGTTTGGTACAAAGCTGTTGGACTGCAAACAGCAAATAAAAAACGCCCTTTGCATTCCAAAATAAAGAATACAGAGGACGAGAAAATTCCCGTGGTACCACCTCAGTTCGTCGCTACTTCGCAGTAACGACCTTTACAGGTACTGACATACCTTAGTTCTATAACGGGAACTCCCGTTGCGTCCTACTTAAAGTAATACTTCGTTCAGCGCACTGCTAACAGAAGGAATTCAGGAAGGTCTTCCCCATTGTCTCGCACCAACCGACAACTCTCTCAAGGTTCATTCCTAACCTACTTGGTTCTGCTCAAACGCATTTAATTATGTACAACCTATTCAATTGACACTGTTAGTGTAATACTTTAACGTGTAAAAGTCAAGAGTTTTTTGATATTTTTTATATTTTTTGAAAAAACACTTGCTTTTTATAATGATATGTAATATAATCTCTTGGCAAGGGGACGTTTAGCTCAGCTGGTAGAGCATTCGCTTGACGTGCGAAGGGTCAGCGGTTCGAGTCCGTTAACGTCCACCAAAAAAGACAAGTCGACTGACTTGTCTTTTTTTCTATCTAAAACCAGGTTTTAAGTCCATACATCTCTACCTCATATAATTGGTGGATATAATATTCGCAAATTGTTACTTGTGATACAAAATCCTCGCTGTTAATATCGGCGAGGGTTTTTGTGTATTTTATTTCTTTTTCCGCATTCTCAATCGCATTATATTGAATATAGAGGGAGAATATTTTCTTAGATTTTTTGAAGTTATTATTTAGTATTTCCATTTCATTTTTCGCTGAATCAACATCTCCGGAAATGGCGTATTCTTTTGCTTTATTTAGCGTTTCAAGATGCATTTCGGTTTTATTCTTTACATAGTTTATTCCTATTACTGCAGTCAATATGAGCATTATCGTAAGCACTGCCGCAACATATAATCTTTTCATTATATTCCTGCCTCTTTTTTGATGTGTATAAGTTCCTTTTTCTCATTTGCAGTCATTAGTAAAACTTCCTTTAATTTAAGCCGTTTATTCTTAAGATATTTTTTAATATCATCTTTATTAACCCCACACTCACTCATTCCTGCTTTGTTATAACATCCGTCGTTTACAACTATGCAGGGCATTCCAACGTAAGGTTGCACGTTGTTTACCATATATGCAGTTGCTGTTTGTTTTTCAGGTTTTAGCATAACACTTAAAACCCCGTTGGTTTCTACTATTGCGAAGGCGATATCTTGAATAAAAAAATACCCCTGCACTCTTAATTCCTCCATTAGGTCGTTAACACTTAATCGGAGGTTTTTTAATGCCTTTTGATCGATTATTCCATCTCTTATAATTATTACGGGATGACCATCGGTCAGGCGTCTTAAAACGGGCCATTTAAGCGCAACTGCGGATATTAACAATTCCAGTATAACCAGCACCAAAATGGCCATAATACCATTGATTACCGGTCTGTTTAGGTCTTGTATAGGTGCGGCGGCACATTCCGATATTAAAATGGTAATTACAAGTTCTCCCGGTTGTAATTCTCCGATTTGTCTTTTGCCCATCAGTCGAAGCGAGATTATAACCGTTATATATAAAACAAAGGTTCTTACTAACGTTGCTGCCAATTTATATTCACCGCCTAAATATTTTCAAAAACTATTATTAGTCCAACAAAGGATTTTATTCAATGAATATATTTAACGAAAGAAAAGTATACCCTGATGATTTCCCATCTAGATTCAGTTGTTTGATTGAAGAAAATATCAATTTACTCGAAAATATTTTCGACAATAGTTCCGATCTTATTATTCGCAAGTTTTCGGTTTGTGGATACGATTTTGCAGCGGTTCATTTAGAAAATATGATAAACAAGGGAGAGTTTAATAAGCAGTTATTATTTGCATTAAACAACTGTGCGAAACTTCCTCTTGATCCTCACGAAAGATTTGACTACATTGAACAAACGGTAAGTTCTTGTCCTGATCAAAAACGTAGTGAGTCGGTTGAGCAAACAATAAATTTACTGATGAGCGGACACGCTCTTTTATTTTCTCAAAACGTATCTGTAGTGTTAGCCCTTGGCGTTCAAGGATATCCAAGGAGAAACATTACCGATTCAAATTCCGAAGTTACCGAAAGGGGCTCCCAAGAGGCATTTACCGAGACAATCAGAGAAAATATCGCCCTTATAAGAAAGAGGATGAAAACTCCCGACCTTAAATTTAAATATATAAAAATCGGGAAACTTTCAAAAACTGACGTTGCTCTTTGTTATATTGATGGAATTGTTTCTCCAAAAATCTTAAAACGGGTAGAAGAACGACTTTCAAGCATCAAAATTGATACCGTTTTAGAATCGGGATATTTACAACCTTTTTTAGAAAACAACGTATACTCACTATTCACCGAAGTAGGCAACAGCGAAAGACCCGATACAGTTTGCGGTAAGATATCCGAAGGCAGGATCGCTATTTTGGTGGATGGAACACCCTTTTGTTTAATCGTTCCTTATTTATTTGTTGAAAATTTTCAAAATTTGGATGACTACACCCTTAATCCTGTTTTCGTATCATTCATTAGATTATTAAAATATTTTTCATTTTTCTTATCTATTTTATTACCGGGATTATACGTTGCTATTGGAGAGTTCAATCCCGAAATATTTCCAACCGCAATATTCTATAAGGTAGTTGATGCTAAAACCACAACACCCTTTTCTTTGCTTTGGGAAGCTTTAATTATATATACCATATACGAAATAATGCGTGAAGCGGGATTGCGTCTTCCGAAAGCAGTAGGACACGCGGTGAGCATTGTTGGTGCTTTAGTAATCGGTGATGCGGCTGTATCGGCAGGTCTTATCGGTGCTCCTATGATAATTATTGTTGCTATTACCGCCCTTGCATCATACGTTGTACCGAAGTTATACTACGCTTCCGCCATTTTAAGAATAATATTCATTTTTATTGGTGGACTTGCAGGTGTATTTGGAGTTATTATCGGTCTTTGGACCGTTATCGTTATTATTTGTTCCCACAACTCTTACGGCATCCCCTATTCCGCTCCGATTGTACCATTTGATATAAAATCTATGCGAGATACTTTTATTAGAATGAGTTGGAGAAAACTTTCTAAAAAGAATATTAAAATACAAAAACTAAAGGGTGTTGAAAGCGAGGTATAAATTTGGATAGAACAAAAATTAAAATTAGTTCAGGACAATTCCTCGCATTACTTCTATGCAGTAGAATAACCGTTACTTTAACCTATTCCCTAAACAATAGCGAACACACATCGTCGGGTAGTGATTTTGTTAATGCTATTATTCTTATTCCAATTATGCTGTTGCTGGGTATTCCGGCTTATATTCTTATAAAACAAAACAAAAATAAATCTTTAATTGACCGAGCATATGATATATCATCTTCCTTTGGCAACCTTCTTTCGGTGCTATATTCACTTTATTTTTTATTCATTCCGATTGCATCAATATCTCGATTCAATATATTTATTACAAGCACCATACAAACCGATAAAAATATGTTTTACTACGCCGTTTTAATAATGTTACCCGTTTGCTTTGCCACAATAAAAGGTATTGAACCTATTGCCAGGGCGGGTACTATTGGTGTTGTTCTTGGTGGCTTGATACTTCTTACCATAACCATAATTTTAATACCGAGATTTAATATCTTAAACATTACCGCACCCGCCTTAGAAGAAAAATCAAATATGTTTTCAATGCTTAAAATACTAACGTCAAACTGTAACGAAACTGTAGCATTATTGATTTTATTCCCTATGGTTAAAGGAAACACAACCAAAACCTATATTAAATTCTCATTTATTTCAGGAATTATAATTACTATATTGTTATTCACCATAGCAGCAACATTAGGTGCTTATGCAAAATTGCAATCGTTTCCTTATTATACTGCATACGGGGTTGCGGAATTAGGTTCACTCAAAAGATTAGATGCAATTCATTCTGCAGTTTGGCTTATAGGTGTATTTATAAAATCGGCAACCTTCACTTATACCTCTTGTCTTTGCCTTGAAAGAATTATACCCCATAAATTCAGAACGTTAACGATTGTTATAGTGGGGATTATAATCACTGTTTTAGCATCCATTATATCGGGGAATTATGGTAACTTTGATTGGCTTTACGGCTCGGTGAATTTGTTAAGAAGTTTATTGGTATTCTCCCTTGCAATACCGTTATTTGTGATTATTGCATCTAATATTAAGAGAAAAAGAAGGGTGATTAATTAAATGAAAAAATTGCTGATATATTTTATAATAATATGTATAATCACCCTATCAGGTTGCTCAAGATTTAGTTTAGATGAACGAAGTATTATTGAGGGGATTGCCATTGATATCCACGATGATGGGATTTTGGTTACGACACAGGTTTACAAACAAAGCGGAAATCAAAACGAAACCGAAAAATATGAAATTCACGAGGCGATTGGGAATACCGTATATGATGCGCTTCAAAATATATCTCACATAAGCGGTAAACGTCCATTTTACTCATATAATAAAATTATAATCATTTCATACGATGCTCTTAAAGATGGGTTATATAACGTTTTAGATTACTTTATAAGAGATAATGAAATAAGACACAACACCCTTGTATGTTGTTCGATAGGAAAAGCCGGCGATATGCTTAAAATAAAAAACGAAGGACAACTTATGCCTGCCGAAAGAATCACAACCCTTCTTGGGATAGCGGGTATTCCATCGTATAAAACTGCAAGCGGTGAATTGCTCGACGTTGGAACGAGAATGCAAGATGAATGCACCGACGTATATTTACCCTGCCTTAAACTCGTTGAAACAAATGAGGGTAAAATCGCGTATTCTGAAGGGTCTGTTGCATTTTCAAAGGATAAACCGATTTACAATTTATCCCCCGAAGAGCAACTTGCTTTTTGTTATATTAACGGTTATGAAACACATTATCCCTTAACGGTTGAATACAACACAGCAAAACTTGTCTTTTCACTAAAAGATATAGACAAAGATATTAAGGTCAGCAAAAACGGTAATAATGGATTCGATTTCAACATCAAGTTTAATATAAACACGATACTTGAGGAAGTTTATTCAAGTGGAAAGAAATATGATGATGCTGAAATAAAACAAATATCCAATTTATTGGGTGAAAAGATTTGCAAGATGTCAAATTTAGCAACAAAGAACGTTTTGTTAAAATATAAAAGCGATATATTTCAATATGGTGCACACGTTAGACAAAGATTTCCAAAGGAATATAGCAACCTTTCGTCGTGGCACGATATTATTTCAAATTGCACATTCAATTTCACTCACGAGGTTACTTTGAGCCGTGTGGGAGAAAATAATCTATAATGAATTTTAATCCCCTGTTTTGCATATATATTACATATGCAAGGAGGGGATTTTTTGATATATAAATATCGAAAATTTGTTACTGTATTCGCTATATTTTCAGTGTTTATCTTATCGGTTACAGTGGGCGGTAGGTTTGTTTTTAGAGCGTTTGAAAAAGGATTAAAGGCATCGATGTATTTATCCTATCCACAGGTTATTCCATATTGTTTTGAGAATAATACGTCTAATATAAAAGAGGAGCCAACCATCCAAAACGAGGATGCCCCCTCCCCCACGCAAAGCGCACCCACCACGGAACCTACTAAAATTGAAACGGGTGATATTAAGACAACGTTACTATCATTAACCAATGCAAACACAATACAATCGGGGGTACATATAAGTAACAAAACGGGGCTTTCGGTTGACATTGCAAAACTACTTAATCAAGGGTTACCTTTTGAAATATCAAATACAAAAGAACCGCAGGTTTTAATTGTTCACACCCACGCCACAGAAGGATATACCGTGGGTGATTATGGATACTACATAAAAAGTCAAGATACTCGCACACGGGATAATTCAAAGAATGTTGTTCGTGCGGGAGATGTTTTAGCAGACGTACTTAACAAGGCAGGAATTAAAACAATAAACGATACAATACAACACGATTATCCGTCATATACGGGGGCTTATTCTCGCTCGGCTGAAACTATAAAAAAATATCTTAAACAATACCCAACTATTAAGGTTGTTATTGACCTACATAGAGATGCAATCACACAAAGCAATAACGTAAAAGTGAAACCCACCACCGAGATAAACGGCAAAAAAGCGGCACAAATTATGTTGCTTTGCGGTGCCGAGGCGGGAGATGTTACAAATTTCCCAAATTGGAAGGAGAATTTAAGGTTTAATCTCGCTTTAGAAAAGCAATTAGAGGCAGATTATCCCACCCTTTGCAGACCAATGTTATTCAAACAATGTAAATATAATTTCAATTTACTTAACGGATCAATACTAATTGAATTAGGCAGCGAAGCAAATACCCTTGAAGAGGCATTATATTCGGCAGAACTTTTAGGAAATTCCCTTGTTAAGGTGCTGAAATGAGGAATGATTATGTGTTGCAGAATAGTTGAATTAAAGAACAAGGAGGTTATATGTATAAAAGATGCCACTCGAATAGGACTGGTTAACGATGTGGAGATAGATACCTGTTCGGGAAAAGTTGTTTCGCTTGTAATATACGGCAAGCCCCGACTATTTGGCCTTTTGGGAAGAGAGGAAGATATTGTTATTAATTGGGATTGCATAGAAGTAATTGGGGACGATACTATTTTGGTATCATACAATGCCGCCTATAAACCTCTCTTAAAAAAGAATAGATTTTCGGATATAATTTAGAAAAAGGGATAGGCAAAGACCTATCCCTTTAACGTTATTCTTCCATTTGTTTACCTAAAAATGCTGCTGCGACTTGGGCAAGTTTTACGTCCGCCTCGGTTGGAATTGCCCCCGTTTCGGGAGAAATAAAACACACTGCACCTGCTATATCTCCTGCCGCAAGTATGGGTACTGCCACCGCTGCAGTTCTATCTACACCCTCAAGGGGAAAAAAGCGGTAGGTATCCCCTTGATTCATAATATAAAACTTTCGTTGCTCAAGCAGGTCTTCAAGTTGGGTGGAAAGACGGCGTTCTAAAAGTTCCTTTTTAGGAAGTCCCGATGCCGCTACACAATTATCTCTGTCGCAAATAATTACGGGTAAAGTGGTACCTTTGTTTAGCACCTCAGCATATTGAGTGGCAAAAGTGGCAAGTTCACCAATGGGTGAATATTTTTTGAATATAACATCGCCGTTGTTGTCAGTAAATATTTCGAGTGGATCTCCTTCACGAATCCGCATAGTGCGACGAATTTCTTTTGGGATTACCACACGACCAAGGTCATCAATTCTTCTAACAATTCCTGTTGCTTTCATATATAAAAACTCCTTGCTTTACAAATTTGTACTGTTAGTATCTGTAAAACAAGGAGATTTATACTGTTCAAAAAAAGATTATTCAGCTTATGATAATAATTATTAGCCAATATAGTCATAACCGCTAGATTGATCACCAAAATAATTATCTTCAGCTTCATACCATGCAAGCACATAATCTTCGAAATAAAGAATTAAGGCTCTACTATATCCAGTAGAATCGTTCGGATATGTCACTGTGCGCTTGTATAACACATATTCACCTTCAAACGAAACTGGTGATATGATCTTATGGTTTGTATGATCTACATTTGTTTGGATTGAAAATGTTCGGTCTGCTCGTAGTGTAATGTAGGAATACCCGTTGTCTACACCAACCCAAAAACCTTCGTATCGTCCAGTTTTAATACCACTATTTGTTTTATGCTTTTCTGAGCTTTTATAGCAACCCGGAAACACTTTTTTTACCGATTTTAGTTTTTCTTCTTGTTGTGCTTTTTCGTATTGTTGCAAAAAGTACGAACCTTCTGTCTGTGTAATCGTATAATAGTTCTCTCCGACTTGCATCTTATATTTTTGAATCGATTGAAACTCTTCTGCTATTTGGTTGAACACAATGTTTTTATACGATTCTAAGGTTACTATTAACTCTCCGTTGGTATATTTATATTTACCATTAGAGAATTGTCCACTTCCAGAACAAAATGCAAGAATTGTTCCATCAGAATGGAAGCGTGCAACATATTGTGTTCCCATTGTTTGGCCAAAAGTTAAATTCCAATATGTATTATTAAAATTTACAGGTCTCAGTTCCTCTGCAATGCCGAAAATTTTATATGCACCCTTTTTTTCTATTATAAATTTATATGTTCCGCAATAATTATCTCCCGATCCATAAAGTTCTGCAGAAGCAATTATTCTTTCATTATTATATTCTTTTAAATACACATTTTGATAGGTGACACCACCTTTGTTTCCCATAAAGAAAAACAACTCATCATTATAAGAAACATGCGCTTCGCTAATATAGGTTGCCAAAGAGCTGTCTATACAATCATAAACATGCTTTTTTGCTTCCTCGTATGTCTTACAGCACATGCTTTTCTCCGGATAACCGCCATAAGCGCCCTGTATATCATCAGGTAGCATTTCCCAAATCGCTTCGCTTTCTGCACTTGAAAGATTATCATCAACTTTCAAATCACAAGCAACACCCATATTATCATAGGTTTCATATCGAGAAATAAGTTTTTTTGCTATTTTTAATGCTTCTGCCTCTGTTAGTTGATACTCTTCTAAATGGTTCAACAATTTAGAAGCAGCTATTTTTTTTAGATTAACCTTTTTATACTTCTCAAAATGCTCAAAGGAGTCAAATTCTGTGTTTTCTTCAGCAATATACAATCCCATTATCAGTTGCTCGATTTTTTCGGATTTGTTATTATAATAGGACGCATCTTCGTCAAATACATCACCCATTACTTCAAAACATTTTTTGCTTGCTATCATACAAAGCAAAAGCGAGAGGCGTAACTTTTCGGTGCTTTCATCGGTTGTTGTGTCATACGAGCGATATTTAGATGCGGCCGACAAAACAACATTAGAATAAACAGGCAACTTTGCAATTTCTCCAGGTTTAAACGGCATAAAAGTTTCCAATACCACTCCTGCAACTTTAGCCGTTGCTGTATATACACCGATAGGACTAAGGTCTTTTAATGTATCACTAGCAACGGTTGTTGCGATTTCTTTATATAGCGCAGGAACAATATTATCACCATACAGATCATACACTTGTTTAGCAGCTTTTCTTGCAGTTTCTTTATTGGAAACTTTTGAATCAACATTATAAACCGCGTTTAACATTTGTCTGTTATCTTCTACTTGCGTTGCATAGGTATAGGCATAGGTCAAAATTTCAATGCAATCCCCAAAAGATATTTTTTCGCCGGTCCAAGCATCGTTTAAACCTTTAAGATCGTCCGTTTTTAGTTCTCCGGAGTCATAATATGCCTTTAGGGAATCTAGCAAGACACCACCTGTTTCGGAAGAAATCTCTGATTTGCCTGCGGCTTCTACCCACCCATATACAGATTTCATATCTTTGGCGGTGCTGTTTGCTTTATTGAAGAATTCAACTGCAGAATCAATTGCAGATGCATCTTCTGCCATAGCCTTTAAATATAAATTATCATCTGAAAGAAAGTCGGAAAAAGCATCTTTATAATCGTTATATTCCCCTGAGTTGTATAAAATATCTAATCTGTCAAAACGAACATTGACAACGGTATCCCAAACATAATTCGGAACTATTGTGAGTAATGCTGCCCAATCCATGTCATAGAATTCAGTTGATATATTAAAATAATAATCAGATATATCAAAATCATATAAAACCTCTGCTAATGAGAGTTTATTATTGGATATGTAGATAGTATTATCCTTCACCTCATATATATCGGCATTTAGAACAGGCAGCATCTGACATAGCGGAAGATATATTTTGCCCTCTATTTCAAAACAATCTGAAAGTTCAAAAAACTTCTTTCCACTAACAAGCATTTTCTTTTTTGCAATATCAATTACTACCGACTTAAACGCTTTTTTTAGTTCTTGACCTCTTATTAAAAATGTCTTTGTTTTTTCATCGAAGGAAAACCGAGTATAGTTAGTAAAACTATCGGCAGATATGTATATTTCCCCGTCTTGAACGATTGCTTTTTCTCCGATTGTACCACTTCCGGCATCAATATTAATTTTATAGAATGTGTAGTCTTCTTTTGCATTAACTCCAACACAAACACAAGGCAAGAGAATAGCAACACAAAGTAAAATTGCTAACAATCTTCTCATTTTAATTCTCCCTCCTCATATTTTTGCAATATCTCTAAATATGTCTTTTGAGAATATTCATAAAGATTTCCACTCATCGCATCTGCGAATTCATCAGAAAAGGTTATATGATATTCACCGTTGATTTTGTATGCATATATCAAAGCCTTTATTTCCTTTGTTTCTGACTTTTCAATTTGTTTGCATAAAAAATCATTAATATCCTCAGCGTTGTTATTTTGTGGCAACTCGGAGGAATCAAGTTCAGATAATTGACCTCCCAAATTAGGAGCCGTAACAGTAGCCGATATTATGTAGGTATCATCCTCTCGCTTAACAGAATTAAGTTTATAGGATGAGAGTTCATCTAATTTAGACAGAAATGCAGGTTGATCTTCCGTTTGACCGGCAGTCCATGCTGTATCAACAGCAGCAATTAAATCTTTACTGGGTTTACCACCAAACACAGATACTAAAACAATAATTGCAATAATGATGACCGCGAAAACTCCAATAAGAATGAAAATGTTTCTCTTTGTGAAAAAGTTCTTAATATTCATTATTCTACGTCCCCCTTGTTATGTTCTACATTATATCATATAATACTTAAACAATCAATATTTACCGATAATCGCTGATAAACATCAAAGGAGCAGAATTCTCTGCTCCCGAAAATATGTAAAAACCGCATAAAACCATAAAATTAGGGGCTTGTGTTCAATAGGGCAAACCAACGAAAGCCCTAGTGTTTATGCGGGTTTATAGCTCTTGGTGTTATTATACCTCATTCATCTATGCGTCTAACAATACCTGTTGCTTTCATATATACATTTCTCCTTAAATTACAAATTGTGTTGTTATTATCTGTAATTTGAGGAGATTTATACTGCAACAATTTACTTTTTGGACGAAACCTATTTTAATTGATATTGCTATTTTTAAAATTTTTCTGATAGTGCGATGGTGATTCACCAAAGCGTTGCTTGAAGATTTTCGAAAAAATATAGATATCGGAATACCCAACAGAAGTTGCTGTGGTGGTAATGCTGTATCCAAGGCGGAGAAACGCTTTCGCCTGATTCATGCGGTATTCAATCAAATATTGTTGTGGAGAAATACCTTTTCTTTCCGAAAATATTTTGGAAAAATAGGTTCTTTCCAAATGAACGCTTGCTGCTATTTGCGAAATGCTCAAAGGCGTCATATATTGAGAATGAATCAGATTTAGTGCCGCATTAATAGGATCTTCTTTTGTTTGGTTTTCTTCCATTAGAAAAGAAAACAACTCCCAGAGCTGAGCCAGGATAAATTCTGTTTTTCCGTTATGAAGATTATGCGAAGCTTTCATATGCTCGAAAATACGTAATGCTCCCGGAATATCATAGCAATCATTCAGTTGTAGCGGCGGAGTTCCTGTGAAACCCACCCAAATATATTCCCAGGGGTCTTCCAAATCCGCTTCGTAATAGGTTTCCGTAAAGGGTGGGATAACAAACATCATCCCGCTTGAGAGGGCATACTTTTTTTCGTCAATTTGAAAAACGCCTTTCCCGGAAACAACAAAATGAAAAAGCCAATGTGTACGTGTTGCAGGGCCAAACCCATGAGATTTCTCGCAAGATTCAAAGCCAAACAGAACAGGATTTATTCTTTCATAATTTTTGTTTATAATAACCTCAGAATGCATAGCGATCTCCTGAAAACAACAAAAAGACAAATTATTTATCTCATAATAACATTTGTTTTTGCCTCATGTCAAGTTATAATGAAAAAAATCTTATGGAGGGTATAAATATGAAACTTACGTTCCTTGGCGCAGGGAGTACTATTTTTGCAGGAAATGTCATTGGCGACTGTATGTGTTCTGATGTTCTGCATGACAGTATATTTGCTTTATACGATATCGACGGTAAGCGTATTGAGGAAAGCAGAACAATTCTGGAAGCCATTCGCAAAAATTGCGGCGGCTACGGCCGTATCGAGTGCTATGTGGGCGAAGAAAACCGCAAGAAAGCACTCAGAGGGGCGGATTTTGTTGTAAACGCCATACAAGTTGGCGGTTATGACCCTTGCACCATCATCGACTTTGAGATCCCCAAAAAGTACGGTTTGCAGCAGACCATCGGCGACACTCTGGGAATCGGCGGCATCATGCGCGCCCTGCGTACCATTCCTGTTATGCAAAGCTTTGCTGAGGATATGGCAGAGGTTTGTCCTGACGCTTTGCTCCTGAACTACACTAACCCCATGGCAATGCTTTCGGGATATATGCAGCGGTACACCCCTGTCAACACGGTGGGTCTTTGCCACAGCGTTCAGGTCTGCTCGGAAGTTCTTTTAAGGACTCTGGGTATGGAGGACAAGCTCGACGGCAGAAAAGAGCTCATCGCCGGCATCAATCACATGGCATGGCTTCTGGAGATCAAGGACAAAAATGGCGTGGATCTGTATCCCGAAATCAAGTCCAGAGTGGATGCCTACCTGGCCAATCCCGATGCTACCGACAAGGTAAGAATGGACTATATCAAGCATTTCGGCTACTACTGCACAGAATCCAGCGAGCACAACGCCGAATACAACATGTTTTACATCAAGAGCAAATACCCCGAGCTCATTCAAAGATACAACATTCCTATTGACGAATATCCCCGCAGATGTGTAAACCAAATTGAAAGCTGGCGCAAGGGATACGAAGAGATCCTCGAAAATGGAGTAAAGGTACACACCAGAAGCAACGAATATGCCTCCAGAATAATGGAAGCGATCGTTACCGGCAACCCCTATCAGATCGGCGGTAACGTACTGAACAAGGGGCATCTGATCTCCAATCTGCCGGCAGATGCTTGTGTGGAGGTGCCCTGCCTGGTAAACGGAAGTGGTGTTCACCCATGTTCTGTTGGTGCGTTACCCGTGCAGTGTGCCGCGATGAATATGACCAATATCAACGTCCAACTTCTGACCATCCAAGCCGCAGTAACCGGAAAGAAAGAGCACATTTATCAGGCAGCTATGCTGGATCCGCATACTGGCAGTGAATTGGATATTGATACCATCAAGAAGATGGTTGACGATCTGATCGAAGCCCACGGCAATTATTTACCCAAATATCAATAATGAAAAAAGCGAGGTGAAATTCACCTCGCTTTTGCTATGTATAGGTCAAAATATTCTGCTTATCGTCAAAAATTTCTTCAAAAACCGCCAGAAATCCTAGCGGTTGCTAGGGTTAAAGGTTGTTTTATGTTATTATAACACAAATCTTGATTCTACGAACAATACCTGTTGCTTTCATATATAAAGTCTCCTTTAATTTCAAATCGTGATGTTAGTATTTGTTAATGCGGAAGAAATATACACTGTTTGTTCTTGATTATAGTTGAATAATACAAATGGAAACTAACCTAAAGAGTTATTGATGATGAATCAAGGCGATGCTATAATATATTTGCAAGTTGACTTGACTACAAAAAACGAGGTGTTACTATGACCGACAATATAAAAATTGGAAAAATGATCGCATTGTTGCGTTCTCAAAAAGGTATTACGCAAGCAGAACTCGGCGAACGATTGGGCGTGTCTTTTCAAGCAGTCAGCAAATGGGAACGAGGAGAAACACTTCCTGATGTGTCTCTCTTAACTGACTTGGCTGATGTGCTTGAAACAACAGTAGATTTTCTTCTTCGAGGCGGAGAAACTAACGTAACCTTTAAGGGGAAAATCAGCGTGGCAGATATGATAGAGGGTATAAACTGTTTGAAAAACATGGGTATACTATTAGGCAAAGAAAATATTATATATCGTCACGCCATAGATGGAATTAACCAAGGTATGAATACCGACATCGAAGCGGCATTTCAAGATGATTTTATTTTTGAAGCGTTTGTTGCTGAAGCAATCATACAAAAACTAAAAGCGGGATATTTTGTGGATACCACTGATGTCAAACGCAACTTTAAGCATGAGCATTTTAGAAATATCGCTCTTGATCGTGTGGGTAAATATAACATCAAATAAATCTAACTGCAGTAAAAGCGAGGTGATTTCACCTCGCTTTTGCAATGTATTTGTACCTATATTTTGAATCAGTTTTATATGTTATTAAAAATGTAAATAATATCAATTAATCAAGGTGAAAAACATTTTGAAGATCAATAGACACAGGGCTATTATCGGGGTTAGTCTCCATAATATCTGCCATATAATCCCACCATTTACGGTTAATGGCGGTATCTGCACCCTTTGCCCAAAGTTCCGGGTCATCAATCTCTATATATCCGAACAAGGTAAGGGTTTCACGATCCAAAAAGATAGTATAATTCTTACCACCATGTTCGTGGATCATATCCTTCATTTCGGGCCACAAGAGATTATGGCGACGCTCGTATTCCTCTTCCTGTCCGGGGAAAAGTTTCATTTTAAATCCTTTAATCATTATAATATCCTCCTTAATATATTGCTTATATCTATACAGGCATTATATATCCTATGCACACATAAACCATATATTAGAAAAGGTAGGGCGGGCAAGCCCGCCCTACCAAGGATAGAGTCTAAATTATAGATTCAAATTATCTATTAATATACGCCAGCCCATTCATTGATGTTTTCACCAGTGAATT
The DNA here is from genome assembly GCA_017474205.1 of Clostridia bacterium. GTDB lineage: Bacteria > Bacillota > Clostridia > Oscillospirales > Acutalibacteraceae > UMGS1484. Next base: position 19,278 of record JAFVID010000067.1, read on the forward strand.
TGAAGGGAGGTCCAACGATGATTTGCTTTTCAGCGGGATCACCGGCGGTGATTTCATAAGTGGTGTTGTTGTCAGCGGTGAAGCTGGTACCAACGTCGCCAACTTTACCATCAAGAATAGCTTTGATCATATATGCACCGCAGTTACCAACATCGATGGGGTTCCACAAATACATATAGGGGCAAGCTTTATCGTCGCCAACATAATCCTTCATTTCGGAAGGAAGACCCAAACCAGCAATCTTGATGCCACAATCGGGATTGTTAGCAACAACTTGAGCTGCAGCGAGAACGCCAACGGTGGTGGGGCAGCAAACTACTTCCAAGTTGGGATACTTGGTCATTAAGTTTTGCATTTCGTCGGTGGATTTTTGGGATTCGTCATCACCATAAACGGTTTCAACCCATTTAAGGTTAGCATATTTAGCATCATCCTTGATGATAGCTTTCATAGCTTCGATCCAAGCGTTTTGGTTGGTAGCGGTAGAAGAAGCAGAAAGAACTGCAAATTCGCCTTCGCCACCGGTCATATCCATAACGGAGTCAACAAGAACTTGAGCAACTTCTTTAACACCAGCTTGGTTAACGAACATTTGAGAACCAGCGGTATCAGAGTCCAAAGTAACTACTGCAATGCCCTTATCGGTAGCAGCTTTAATGGTTGCTTCGAGAGCAGCTGCATCGTTAGCAGCGATAGCAATACCTTTAACACCTTGAGCTACCAAGTCGTTAATAATAGCGATTTGGTCTTCTGCAGAGGTAGTTTCGGGGGATTTTTCGAGAGCGGTAACGCCAATAGCATCACAAGCTTCTTTAAATCCTTGAACCATACGGGACATGTAGGGATTTGATGCGTCCTTACAGATGATGGCGTAAACAGGTTTGTCTGAGCTTCCGCCTCCGTTGCCACAAGCAGCCAAGCCAACGATCATAAGCACGGCCAACAACATAGCGATCAATTTTTTCATTTGATTCATTCCTTTCTTATGAAGAAAAATATTTTATATGAACGCTTTCGCGTACATACCACAATAATTATTTAACCGCTTTTTTCTTGCGATTTTTAATAGCATCCTGGATGGTGGGATATAATACAACAACTATCAACAAGATACCGAGGATAATACGGATTGTTTGACCACTAAGGTTAATTAAGTTCAAACCATAGCGAAGCAATCCGACAATGAATATTGCGATGAAGGATCCAACGAAGGTTCCCTTACCACCGGCAGTGGAAATACCGCCAAGTACACACATGGAGATAGCTTCCAACTCATATCCTTCGCAAGCATTACTCTTAACAGAGCCCATCCAAGAGCAATAAATCACAGCGGTAATACCGCAGATAAGTCCTGCGAGGGTATATACAAACATACGAACCTTTTGCACCTTGATACCGGCATAGGCAGCTGCTTTTTTGTTTTCACCAATAGCAAACATATGTCTGCCAAACACGGTTTTATGCATAACCAATCCAAATACCAATGCCAATACGCAGAAGAAGATAAACAAATATGGAACCATATTTCCTACACGACCGTAGTAAAGTTCGGTAAACCATTTTATCTTTTGCATACCGCCTGTAGAACCATCGCCCAAAATTCGTTCGGACAATCCACGGAAAACGATGTTTGTAGCCAACGTAACAATCATAGGAGCTAATTCGGTGTATTTGGTCAAAATCAAACCATTCAATGCACCGCATAGTGTACCGACAGTTATTGCAGCCATAATACCAAACCAAATATTACCGGTTGAATTGAACACAATACCTAATACTGTAGCTGATAAACAAATATTGCCACCTACAGAAAGGTCGATGTCGCCCAAAAGCAGAATGTATGCCATAGGCAAAGCTACAAGTGCTTTGGTTAAAAATCCATTAATGTTGGTAAAAAGATTATAAGCATCAAGATAGTTAGAAGATAAGCTGATGTTCATTACGTTTACGCCAAGGAAGATCAAGACAAGCAAAAACTCCCAGCGTAAAAATAAACTTTTAGCAGAGCGTTCACGAACAGAGGAAATAGTTCTTCCGGATTTAGTTGCCATTAGATCTCCCTCCCTTCAAGTGCTCTACGGGCAGCATTGCGTTGAACAATAACGTTAATCAAAACAGCTACAGCAATAATTCCACCCTTAAGTGCTTGTTGCCAGAAGGCATCTATACCTACCAAAGACAAGGACTTACTAATAATCGCGATAGTCGTTGCACCAAGCAAAACGCCAAATGCACTACCCTGACCACCGTCAAGACTTACACCGCCGATAACACAAGCAGCGATAACATCCATTTCAGCACCGTTTGCCATATTACCTTGTGCAGTAGCGTACATACTGGTGTACATTGCACCTGCCAAACCGGCAATGGCTCCGTTAATAGTATAAACAGCAATTTTTACTCTATCAATACGGATACCTGAAATTTTTGCAGCTTCCGGATTTGAACCGACTTCGTAAATCTGACGGCCGAAATTGGTCCATTTTAAGAATACGAACATAGCTACAAACATAATGATAACAATCCAGAAAAGATTGTTAAGACCAAGGAAACTGCCTTGAGCAAAAGATTTGTAACCTGCGAGCATCTTATCTGAAGGAACCCACTTTGTACCGGACACCAAATAGGTTAAGCCACGGAAGATGTATTGCAATCCTAAAGTAGCAATAATAGGAATAACCTTACCTTTAGAGATGGTAACACCAATCACGCTACCGCAAATACTACCAACAACAATACTAAACAAAAATGCCAATAGCGGATTAGTAATAATACCGTCTGCCATCAATAACGAAGTGGACATACCGCTTAATGCTAACGTTGCACCGATTGAAATATCGATACCGCCAATAAGCAGAACCAAAAGCATACCAAAGGAAAGAACCATGGTATATGCATAGTTTTGGGTCAATTGGGTAATAACGGTTTTTGTTAAAAATGCACCGCCGGAACGCCATTGAATGACCAAAACAAGCAAGATCATAACCAACAACAAACTTGATTCACGACTGCGTAACAGACCTGAAAATTTGCCGAGGGATTTACTTTTTGTTTGAATCACGATTACTCTCCCCCTTCCTCTGAAGTATGCTTAGCCATAGCCAATTCCAAAATCTTTTCTTGTGTTGCTTCCTCTCGGCTTAACTCGCCGGTAACACGACCTTCACACATAACGATAATACGGTCGGACATACCCAAAATTTCGGGCATTTCAGAGGAAATCATAATGATAGCATAACCATCCAGAGCTAATTCGCCCATAATCTCGTATATTGCAGCTTTAGCACCTACGTCAACACCCTTTGTGGGTTCATCTAATATAAGCAGTTTGAAATCTGAACCAAGTGCTTTGGCAACAACTACCTTTTGTTGGTTACCGCCCGACAATGAACTTGCTTTATCAAAAACGGTAACGGCTTTGGTATCTACCCTCTCTGCGAGTTCTTTAGATACATCATTTTCTTTTTTCTCATCAATAAACAATCCACGAACGTAGGATTTAAGTTCTGTAAGGGTAATGTTTCGACCAATACCCCAATCAAGAATTAATCCTTCGATTTGTCTGTTTTCGGGGAGTAAGCCAATACCCATCTTCATTGCTTCGGCGGGATTGCGAACCTTTACTTCTTTACCTTCCCAGAAGATCTTACCTGATTTTAGTTTTTCAACACCAAAGATGGTTTGAACAACCTCTGTACGACGGGCACCTACAAGACCTGTAAGGCCAAGTATTTCGCCTTTACGAACGCTGAAGGAAACGTCTTTGAAATAACCTGTACGACAAAGATTTTCTACACGAAGAATTTCTTCACCTAACTCAACCTCAGGTTTTGGGAACAAATCGTTGATTTCACGACCTACCATTGCTTTAATCAAATCGGCATTGGTTATTTCATCAACGTTATATGTACCAATATATTGGGAATCACGGAATACTGTAACCCTGCTTGCCAAAGCATACATATCTTCAAAACGGTGAGATATAAAGATGATAGCAACGCCTTCATCTCTTAATTTAAGGGCGATACGATACAGTTCTTCAGACTCACGTTTGGTAAGAGCTGCGGTAGGTTCGTCCATAATGATTATTCGGGCGTTAAGAGAAAGTGCCTTTGCAATTTCTACCATCTGTTGCTGTGCAACGGACAAATTACCCATAAGTGCGTGGGAATCAAAGTCAGCATTTAATTCGCCTAAAAGTCGATCAGCTTCTTTATACATTTCACCCCACTGCACAACCCCAAAGCGTTTTTTAAGGTGACCGATAAAAATGTTTTCTGCAACGGTCAAATGTGGGTATGCAGTAACGTGTTGATAAATTGCAGCGATACCTGCCTTTTGAGCATCTCGGGTGCTTTTAAAATTCACCTTTTCGCCATTCAGGAACATTTCACCCTCTTCGGCTTGATGAACACCCATAATGACCTTGATGAACGTGGACTTTCCAGCACCATTTTCACCCATCAAAGCGTGAATTTCCCCTTCGCGTAGGTCAAACCGAACATTATCTAACGCTTTAACGCCGGGGAAGATTTTTGTGATGCCACGCAACTCTAAAACAGTGTTGCTCATTGTCGTCACTCCTATCTTACCTTATGTTCTTATAAAAACAGTTTTTCTTTTCTATCTTATATTTGGAATTATACTATATTCTTCACAAGTTGTCAATATGTTATAAAAAAATTCTTTGAAAATATATTTTTTTGTATCTTTTTTTAAGAAATAGGTGCATATTTAACCACATCAAATAATATAATGTTTATATTTTTCTTTAAAATATATAAAAAAAGCGATGATAATTAACATCATCGCCTTTTCGAAAATCATTTGATTAATTTGAAAGAATTACATAACGTAAGCATATTTACAATACTATTAGAGTTTAATTGTATTGCCCGATTTCGCACTATCATAAATCGCGCATACTACTTTTTGGATTTTGAGGGCTTCTCTACCGCTTATGAAGGGTTCGGTGCCTTCTTCAACCGATTTATAAAAATCGGCTATTTGGCGAATATGTTGGAACCCCCAATAATCCTTGCCGTTTTCATAATATATTCCGTCATCCTCTTGAGAAATTGTTTCAACGGTGCCATCGGCAAATTCTATTCGGGCGTCGTCATAACTCATTACAACTCTGCCCTTTTCGCAACAAAGACGAATTTCAATAGGATCATCACATCCGTAGTTATTCATTGCCCAAAATGCCAATGTTGCGCCGTTTTTATATCGGATAAATCCTTCGCCTGTATCGTCCACCTTCATAATATCGTGGGCACGGTTGGCAATACTTGCCTGCACTTCAACGGGTTCAGAATTGATAAACCAGTTTGCAAGGTCGAGGGAATGTATGGCTTGGTCTATAATGACTCCTCCACCCTCTTTCTCCCAAGTGCCTTTCCAATCGGACAAGGAATAATATGAATCGGGTTTGCACCAAGTAAGGGTACAACGGGCACTTATAATCTTGCCGAGTTTACCATTCTCAAGATTTTTCTTTACAAGTTGAGAAGTATTATTGTATCGGCATTGGAAGATAATTCCATATCGAAGATTCTTTTCATCTGCCAATTTAACGTTTGCTTCGCCATCGGCATAATGGATACTCATGGGCTTTTCGCACAATACGTTCACGCCGTGTTCAAGGGCATATTTAGAAATAACCGGATGCATATAATGAGGAACACATACGTGGACAACATCCAAATTCTCTTTTTCGATGAGTTCCTTATAATCATAATATGCGGGGACGTTATATTTTTTTGCTGCCGCATCTGCCCTATCCTTTTTAATATCGCAAACACCTACAAGGGTAGCGTTTTCAAGATTATCTACACTCGTTGCGTGCATTGTGAAGATTGAGCCACAGCCCACAATTCCAATTCTAAGCATTATGCTAACTCTCTTTCAAGCAAAAATTTCAATGATTCAGCTGCATCCAAAAGGGTTGCTTGTTTAATTTCTTCACCCTTCTTTGCACAATCGGTGAAGTACAAAAGTTCGTTATAATATCCTCCGAGGTCGGAGATATTACCACTTGTACCGCCTGCAACCGAAAGTTCTTTTTTCTCTATTACGATTTCTTCGGCACCATTTTCGGTATAGAGCATAAATTTGCCCCCTGCCATAGCAACAACCGCTTTTTCAAATACAACGCGGAAACTTGCAACGAAGGGATGATCTGCAGGGAGATCCCAAGTGCCTTCAACTGCTACAACAAGGTCATCGTATTGCATAAGAGAATTGATGTAAGAATTTTCTTCACCTATGATATTTTTCACAGTATTTATTGCTTTTGGTTCACCGAAAAGGGACAACACATAATCTAAATCGTGAATATGAAGGTCGAGTGCTGCACCTCCTGAAAGAGAAATATTGTGCAACCAATTGTTCCATCCCCAATCAGGAGAAGGGCTAATACGACTAAAGGTTGCATTTACAACCTTACCGTATTTACCGCTATTTTTAATATCACGAAGGGCAACGTATTCATCCCAAAAACGGATAACTTGACCTACTTGAACATAAGAACCTGTTTCCTTTTGTTTTGCTTTAAGTGCTTCACTCTCGGCAACGGTAAGGGTTACGGGTTTTTCTACGAACACGTATTTTACCTTTTCCATAGCAAGCATAGCATATTCAGCATGGAGATAGGTAGGCAAGCATATATCAATAATATCTACATTTGCATTTGCAATAAGATCTTTACCATCTGCATAAATTTCAGCACCGTCTGCTAATTGTTCGGCTTTTTCGGGCCGAATATCTGCAACCGCTACCAATTCAACGCCGTCTAATGCTTTATAACAATTTGCATGCATTGTGCCCATAAAGCCACAACCGATAAGTCCTACTTTTAACATAGTTTATTTCCTCCCTAAAATACTATCCATAGCGTTGGATGTGTTATAAATGATTGTTTCGGTATGATATTTGTAGTTGGGAATCATTTCGGCGGTTACCCATCCGTCATAACCGACCTTTTTAAGTTCTTCTATAACGGCAGGATAATTAACGTCACCTGCAAGTAAATCTACAAATCCGTGTAAACCGCCTGCTTCAACTCTATAATCTTTGAAGTGAACCTTTTTAATGCGATTACCAAGGCAACTAATCCAGTGTTCAGGATATCCGTTAGCGAGGGTGTTACCGATATCGAGATAACTACCAACGTATTCACTGCCTACCTTATCGATAAAATCACGCATTTCCATTGGAGAAAGAAGGAATTTATTCCATACGTTTTCAAGACCAATATTAACTTTATATTGTTCGGCATACTCTTTAACCTTCATAATGGATTCGAGTGAGCGTTCATAACAGGTTACGTAGTCCATTACTTTACCGGGAGCGGCAAATTCAGCGTTTACAACTCCGGGGATAACAAGGATAGAATCACAACCGAGTATTGATGCGGTTTCTAAATGTTTTTTAACAATATCTTGTGCTTTTGAGCGAATTGTTTCATCTGCATCATTCAAAAAATAATCCCAGTAAAGTCCGCTTGCAACACTATAAAGTTCAATTCCGTTTTTATTTGCTTCTTCTATAACCTTGAGCAAATCTTTTTCGGTGGAATTAAGGTTAATTTCTCCTGCACTCTCATTAAGTGCGACCTCTACACCCTCAAATCCTGCATCTGCGGCAAGGGCAAAACTTTCTGCTAATGTGGCTTCGGGGAACGACCAAATGCTAATACCTTTTTTCATATTTATAAATCCTCCTTGAAATTTTCAAATTTTATGATATTATTGTATAAATGAAGTGCATTTTTGAACAGTCATTTTTGTACTTTATACGTATATTATCGTGCACAAGGGTGGGTATATATGGAAAAAGGATATATAAAAACACGGCCAAAAACTGTCGTTGACGTTTCAAAGATAGTTACTATTCACTATTACGAGGTTGGCAAAGGGTTTGCTTTTGACGGTGAAAGACACGATTTTTGGGAAATGGTCTACGTTGATAAAGGAAGTGTTTACATTACACGGGACGGTGAAGGAATTGTCTTAAAACAAGGCGAGGTTATTTTTCACAAGCCGAACGAATTTCACACTATACGCGCTTATGAATCGGCTCCGAACTATTTTGTTATTTCATTTACTTCATCCTCGTTTTCAATGAAATATTTTGAAGGGTTTTGTAATAACCTCAACAAGATACACAAATCACTTCTTGACGCCATTATAAGGGAGGCGGAGGTAAGTTATCACATACCAAAGAACGAGCCAAATCTTCGCAAATTAAAGCGAAGAAAGAACGCTCCCCTTGGTGGTGAGCAACTCATTAAAACTTACTTGGAGCAGTTGCTGATTTATCTTTTACGCACCGAAGAAAAGAATAAGAATGCTACTATACTTCCGCCATCTGCCGAAGAAAAACCACTTATTTTGGATATTAAAAATTACATCAATACTCGATGCGAGGAAAATATTAAGGTGGATGAAATTTGTCGTGCTTTTGGTTACAGCAAAAGTTTTTTAAGTCGAATTTTTCGTGAACACACAGGAGAGAGTCTTGCATCTTACGCTATTTCTGTTAAAATGAAACGTGCAAAAGAGTTATTACGGGATGACCGACTTAACATAACACAAATTTCAAATATGCTTTCCTTTGAAAATCCGCAATATTTTGCCAGAGTGTTTAAACGTGAGTGTAATATGACTCCCACGGAATGGAGACAACTTGCTCACAAATAATTTTTAATTTTGAGGTTATAATATGAAATTTAATAACAGCGGAAAACTTAAAGCCGTTACTTTTAGTTATGATGATGGCGTAACACAGGACATTCGATTGATTGAATTATTGAACAAGTATAATTTGAAATGCACCTTCAATCTAAACTCTAAACTTTTATCTCAAAAAGGAATAATTATTCGAAACGGTCAACGTATATCTCATTACAAGATACATCCCGATGACGTTAGAGATTTATATGAAGGGCACGAAATTGCTGTGCATACTTTAACGCACCCTAATCTTACACAATGCAGTGGTGATGAAATTATTCATCAGGTTGAAACCGACAGGGTGAATTTATCTAATCTTGCAGGATATGACGTTGTTGGTATGGCTTATCCTTGCGGTGGAGTAAATAATGATGACCGCGTTGCAAAAATTATCAAAGAAAACACAGGGGTTAAATATTGCCGTACCATTACTACCAACGATTGTTTTGATATTCAGGAAAATTTATATCGATTTAACCCCACTTCACATCATTTGGATTTTGAGAAACTTATGCGTTTGGGCGAAGAATTTATTGCCCTCAAACCCGAAACTCCAAAAATATTTTATATTTGGGGCCATTCCTACGAAATGGATTTTAATGCTGATTATTGGGTAAAATTAGAAAACTTTTTCAAGTTAATAAGCAACAAAGATGATATTTTTTACGGTACAAATAAAGATGTGCTTTTTTAACAAGAATTAAGGGCGAGGTGGAATTCCACCTCGCCCTTTGTTATATATTAAACTTTTGATTATTTAAGTGAAACCTTTTCTCCGCCTTTGAGTCGGGATTCTTCGGCGGCAAAGCCCATATAATGGCTACACATCGCACCTTCAATACCGTTTTTATCGATAACGCGGTTATCGGCGTATGCTTCAACGATATTTCTTATCATCATAACGTCACCGCCACCGTGTCCGCCTTCAATTTCCTCGGTGGGGATTTCAATTGTACCATCTTCACCACATTTGCCGAGGTACAATTTATTTTCGGCAAGTATACCGTAAACCTCACCCAATGTGCCGTGAACACGGATAATACGACTCTCTACCTTTGCAAATGCTGTCATTGTAAGGTGGGCGGTTGCACCACCTTCGAATTCAATATTGGTAACCTGATGGTCAACAACGTTGTTATCACAATAAAATACACAACGAGAGAATGGATTTGATTTATCTTTAAGGACTTCTTTAATATATGCAGGGTCTTCATTCCATTCGCAAAGTCCCATTTTAAGAAGCCAAGTAGGGCATTGAGAATAGAAACGATAGTTGCAATATGGACAGGTATCGAAATATTTACAATCGCAACAATGTTTTGCGGCACCCTCGGGAGCGTTTTCTTCGTTAAAAAACATAAGATTACCCATTGAAGAAACCGCTACCGGTTCTTTATCCATAAGCCAATAAAGGATATCCATATCGTGGCTACATTTGGCAATAATCATAGGAGAGGTTTCATCACTGTTTCTCCAGTTACCGCGAACGTAACTATGGGATTGATGCCAGAATCCAACACCTTCGGTAAGGTTGATAGACGCTACTCTACCGATGGCACCGCTATCTATAACCTCTTTAAGTTTCATAAAGAAGGGGGTATATCTTAAAACGTAGCAAAGATAAATTTTTGTACCGTGTTCCTTTGCGGCTTTTTCAATATCTCTACATTGTTCTATGGTTGATGCAATTGGTTTTTCAAGGAGAATGTCGTATCCGAGTTCAATCGCCTTCATTACGTGGCGATGATGTAGTTGGTCAAGGGTGGATATCACCAAAAGGTCGGCAAGTTTGCCCTTTGACCAAAAATCCTCCTCGTTATTAAAAAGTTGGTCAGCGGATAGATTAAATGCATCTCCTGCGTTTTTAAGTTGTGTATCTCTTATATCACAAATTGCTACAAGTTCTGCTCCGCAATCTCTAAAATAATGGGCATAACACATTCCGCGGTCACCAAAACCAATAATTGCAACTTTCATAATATATTTTCTCTCTTTCTACGTTGTAGTTTATAACAAATCCTTGACTTTAACACCATTTTCGGTGGCATCGAGTATTTTTTCACAAAGCATAAGTGCTCTGATTAAATGATAAGGCCCTTTCCACATTGAACCTTTTTGATCGTGGGATACTGTACCATCTCTATGAAGATACCCATACCACTCACCATATTCATTATCGGGGAAATGGGTAAAGATATATTTGTGCAGTTTCTCATACCATTCATCGTAATATGAATCGCCCGTTATATTAGATGCAAGAAGGGTTGCAATAAGCGCTTCGTTATGCACCCACCAAAGTTTCATATCATGCTCAAGTTGTTCACAGGGGCGGTTATATACATCTCTGAAATAATAAATACCACCGTATTTTTCATCCCATCCAAGTTCTAATGACCATTTAAGGATATTTAACGCCTTTTCAAGAAGGTCATTATTGTTTGAATATATCGCCTCGTTCATAAGGAACCATGCGTTTTCGATGGAATGTCCGGGGTTAATTGTTCTACCTGCGGGATTGTCGAAGATAGCACCATCAAGCCCTACGTTTTCAAGGACACATTTAAGATCTTCTTTATAATGGAAGGTCATCATATCATTTATAACGTCATTTATGACCTTATCGTAATAATCTTTACGATCGGGATTTGCTCGGCGAAGGGTTTGTGCCGAACTTACAAGAACCATTGGATATGCGTTAGAACGCGTACTTCTAACCTCTGCATTATCCTTGGGTGTAATTTTGAAAGGGTCGGTTGAAGGGTCTTTATAAATACCATACATAAGGTCAAAATATCTTTCGGCAAGGTCAAGGTCTTCCCTATTTCCTCGAAGAAGATAATATTCTGCAAAACCAACAACAAGAAAACTTTCGGAAAAGAAGTATCGACGTTTGCGAAGGGGTTTACCGTCCCTTGTTACGGTAAAATACATTCTACCGTCCTCTTTATCGATACAATGCTCTTTTATAAATTTAGCACCATTATCGGCGGCTTCACTCCATTTTGGACATTCACCATAAACGTTGCAAAGTTTTGAAAAACTCCAAAGACATCTACCTTGAAACCACACGCTTTTATCATCGTTGTAGCTTTTACCCTCTCTATCTACACTGGTAATAAAACCACCGAATTCATCATCTATTAAATCGGAATTAATCCAAAAAGGTACAACATCATTAAGCAAATGATTATGATAAAATTCATTTAATTCTTTAACTCTTGATATTTCCATAATACATCCTCAATATTACTTATTCTTGGATTTTTCAACCATTTCGGGGAACATCATACCCATAAGAATTTCGGAGCATGTCCATCCCGTTTCACTGCTATAGGTTGCCCATCCGCTATCGTGGGGGGCAGCGTATGCTTCTTCTAAATCCATATCGAAGGCACGACACCAACTACCATTAGTAAGATGATTTTCACTTTTGATCTGTGTGCGGATAAAGAATTGAACTATTCCTTTCCACAAATCCTTAAACCACTCATCCCCTGTTGCCATGTGTGCATAGGCAAAACCCATAGGCAAAAAGTTGCAGGAATAGAGCAGGTCGGCTACGGGGTCTCCATTTTCGGTAAGAATGGAACATTCATCATTTACCGAGTTGCGATTACGCATTGCTTTATAATCGGTATCCCATTCTTTATATCCACCGAAGGAATGACGAACCTTTTGTAAATCATTCACAACACGGTAAAGCATATCTTTATGCTTTTCTTCTTTCGTAACATCATAAAGAACAGCAAGGGGAAGTACCAGACGACACATTTCCTGAGTTTCGCTTTGTTCTCTTATGGTATCGGGATACATTTCCATAAGGGTTTCGAGACCTTTTCTACCTACCTCAAGATATCTTTTATCTCCGCAATATTTATATGCAAGTAGTAATGCTGCACTATAAAAAGCGTTATAGTGGGCTGAACGGCATCCGTGCTCGGCGGCGGCAAGATTAGCCATTACCGCTTCGTTAAGGTTGATTCTATCGGTACGGAATTCCCTTGTTCCATCCTTTGCAGTGGTTTTAACAAGGAAATTAAGACAACTTTTAACGGTCTCAAAGTGCTTATCATTACCAAACAACACACAGTCATAAAGGGTGGGAAGAATCGCTCTTGCAACGTCATCTTGATAGCACACGCCCCACGCCTCTTCAGTCCAGTGCATCATACCATCAAAGAGTCCGCCCTTTTCTACCATTGGGTCGTAAACAAACTCTTCAAGTTTGTTTCCAATTTCACCGCATTTTTTGCAATCATAAAGCGATGAAAACATCTTAAATGCACCCGATGCTTCACCCGTGCAATCGGTACGAACATAAGTGAGCAAGGTTTGATTCCCATCGGGGTCAATATTATGGTGAAGTCCTTCACGAATGCCCCCTGCACCGTCTTCTACAAGAAATCCTTTTAGCCAATTTATGCCCTTTTCTATTGCATTTTTGCGACACTTTTCGAAAACATCGGAATCAAACAAATCTTCATCAACACCATAAGTCACAACGCTATCTAGCATTTTTGACGGCTTGTTACCTGTTATCCATTTAACAATATAGGTAATAAGTTTTATCCAATTTTCTCTTGGGGAAAAACGGGCTTTATTAAAATTTTGAAGGCGAAAATCGGTCATTAAAACGGTATTATTTTTACACAACCACATTCCGTGAGAAGCACCGTTCAAGATTTCTTCACGGGTCATATTAACGCGGGAATGAGCGACAATGAAATCTCTATAAACAAGAAGTGGGACTGTATCTTCATACATAAAATAGGGCTTTTCCATTAAATTGCTTTGTTCATCAAGCAAGTCACCCATAGTAAGGCCTTCTATTCCTTCGCCGTTTTCATTTCCGATATACACAAGACGACTATGGGATGTATTTTTAGGTGGTTCGGTATAAATATCCAGAAAAGAACCGATTGCTTCGGTAAACACACGTTTACCCTTTTCATTCTCTTTTTCAATTCTATTGCGGAGTCGGGCATCTACCATTTTACCCGGCAAAAGAATACAATAAGCATCATACACCGAAACATCCGATTTAAGTGCTTCGGCTTGATTTAATAAATCTATATCAACGTTGCAAGTCCTTAAAACAGCGGAAAAATCACTTTCTTTTTCAGCCAAAATAAGTAGTTTCATACCTATCCCACTTTCAAAAATTGCATCTAATCAATATTATCATAATGCCTCATTGTAGTCAACACATAAACTTAAATTTAAGATACTTGACACACTATATTTTTTATATATAATTATTATATATAACTTAATTGGAAATTGGGTGTTAGAAATTGAAAATTATAGATTTGCTAAAAAAAGATACATTATCAATATCGTTTGAGGTTTTCCCACCAAAGACCGACTCAAGTTTTGATAGCGTTGCTAATGCAGTTAAAGAAATTGCCAAATTAAAGCCAGCTTTTATGAGTGTTACATACGGTGCAGGTGGTGGTACAAGTGCTTATACCCTTGAAATTGCGAAACAAATAAAGCAAAAGTATGATGTACCTTCCCTTGCTCATCTTACCTGTGTTTCTTCTACAAAGGACACTGTTCACAAACGTATTGAAGATATTAAAAATGCCGGTATTCAAAATATTATGGCTCTTAGAGGTGATATCCCCGAAGACAATACCCTTCAAGATTATCACCACGCTATTGAGTTGGTTCACGAAATAAAGAGCATTGATCCTAACTTTTGTATTGGTGGGGCTTGCTACCCTGAAATTCATCCTGAAAGTGCAAATCAAAAGGAAGATATTAAATATCTTATAGAAAAAGTAGACGCAGGTTGTGATTTCTTAACAACCCAAATGTTTTTTGATAACAACCTTCTTTACAATTTCCTTTACAAAATACGTGAGGTAGGAATTACTGTGCCTATTATTCCCGGTATTATGCCAATAACTAATGCTAATCAATTAGATAGGGCTATTAAACTTTCAGGTTCTTTTATGCCCCAAAGATTTAAGTGTTTGGTGGATAAATTCGGCAACGACCCCCTTGCGATGAAACAAGCGGGTATAGCATACGCTACCGACCAAATTATCGACCTTTATGCCAACGGTATAACCAACGTTCACGTATATTCTATGAACAAGCCCGATATTGCATCGGCTATTCAAAACAACCTAAGCGATATTTTAGGAAAATAATTTATGGTATTTATTAAGACTTATGAGGAACCTCCTTTGAACAAAAAGGAGATTTTACGCTACATTGGAAGCAATCAAGACCAAGATACAATACAACTTGTTGAGGAATGTATTAGCAAAGTAAAAAGTGTTATAAAATATAAAGTTTGTTATTGTGAACTTTGTGTATCTATAAATAATGGCCTTTGTGATTTTGGTGTTTTTAAGGTTACATCAAGCAACCTTGCAAAAAATCTTAAAGGATGTAAACAAGTTATTGTTTTTGGTGCTACTTTGGGCATTGAACTTGATCGTATTGTTGCAAAACACAGTAAACTTTCTCCTACAAAAGCACTCATTTTTCAGGGGATTGGAGCAGAAAGGACCGAGTCGCTTTGCAATGTTTTTTGCGAAGAAATCGCAAAAGAATTTGGCGTTTCTTTAAGGCCACGATTTAGTCCCGGATATGGGGATTTACCCTTGGAAACACAAAGGCAGATTTTCTCTGTTCTTGACTGCGAAAGAAAAATTGGCATAACACTTAATGACAGTTTACTTATGTCGCCAACAAAATCAGTTACTGCTTTTATTGGATTAGAGGATGACTCAAATTTAGAGGTGTAATATGAATTTTAGAGATTTTTTGAAAGAAAATATTGTTTATCTTGACGGAGGTATGGGCACTTTGTTACAAGCCGAAGGGCTTAAAACAGGAGAATATCCAGAAAGATGGAATATTACCCATCCCGAAGCAATTATCAATATACACAAGTCATATTTTGATGCTGGCAGCAATGTGGTTTGCACCAACACTTTTGGGGCAAATTCTCTTAAGTTTTCTAATGATGAATTGGAAGAAATAATTAAATTTGCTGTATCTAACGCTAAAAAAGCTAAAGAATTATCCCACAACAAGGGTGAAAAATTTATCGCTCTTGATATTGGTCCAAGTGGTAAACTTCTTAAACCCCTTGGCGACCTTGACTTTGAAGATGCGGTTAATCTTTTCGCAAACACTGTTAAAATTGGTGTTAAATATGGGGTTGACCTTGTAATTATAGAAACAATGAATGACAGTTATGAAACAAAAGCCGCTTTACTTGCGGTTAAAGAAAACTGTGATTTACCTGTAATTGTATCTAACGCTTATAACGAAGATGGAAAACTTATGACCGGCGCCACCCCCGAAGCCATGGTTGCTTTACTTGAGGGTATGGGGGTCGATGCTCTCGGTGCTAACTGTTCATTAGGACCAAACAAACTTCGCGGTGTTGTTGAAAGATTGCTCAAAAAAGCATCGGTACCCGTTATTTTTAAACCAAATGCAGGCCTTCCAAAATCGATTAACGGCAAAACTGTTTTTGATATAACTGTAGATGAATTTTCTACAGAAATTACCGACTTGGTTAAAAAGGGTGTTCGTGTTATTGGTGGATGTTGCGGTACTACTCCCCAATATATTAAATCTCTTTGGGATAAAACAAATCATCTTTCTCCCCTACCCATTGAAAAGAAAAATTTGACCGTAGTATCATCATATTCTCATACTGTTGAATTTAAAAACAAACCCATTCTCATTGGTGAAAGAATAAATCCAACAGGCAAAAAAAGATTCAAACAAGCACTTATTGAGAATGATATTAACTACATTCTTTCCGAGGGTGTTAACCAGCAAGAAAAGGGCGTTCATATTCTTGACGTTAACGTTGGTCTTCCCGACATTGATGAAGTATCTATGCTTGAAAAGACTATTTGTGAACTTCAGGCAATTATTGACCTTCCTTTGCAAATTGATACCTCGGATGCTATCGCTATGGAAAAAGCACTACGTCGTTATAACGGCAAGGCGATGATAAACTCCGTAAACGGCAAAGCCGAAAGTATGGAAGCCGTTTTTCCTCTTGTAAAAAAATACGGAGGGCTTGTTGTGGCTTTAACCCTTGATGAGGATGGTATTCCAAGCACCGCCGAGGGTAGAGTTGAGATTGCTGAAAAGATCCTAAAAGTTGCTAACGAATATGGAATAGATAAAAAGGACATTATATTTGACACCTTGGCGATGACCATAAGCGCCGACAACAATGCCGCGATTAACACCCTTTCATCCCTCAAAACCATAAAGGAAGAATTGGGATGTCATACATCATTGGGTGTTTCTAACATATCTTTTGGGCTTCCAAATCGTGACGCTATTAACGGTACATTTTTTGCACTTGCTCTTGAAAACGGACTTTCAGCCGCCATTATGAATCCATACTCTACGGATATGATGAAGACCTATTACACATTCAATGCTCTTAAAGGGTTTGATGAAAATTGCGGTGAATATATTGGCATTGCCGGTACATTTATCAATGAGAAAAAGGCGATTGAAACTGTAAAAAAACAAACCAACGCAGAATATAACTCTGACTGTCAATATTCGATTATAAAGGGATTTAAGGATAAAGCCGCTGAGATTACAAAAGAACTTCTTAAAGATACTCCTCCTTTACAAATTGTGAATGAAGAAATTATTCCTGCTCTTAACATTATGGGCAAAGGATTTGAGCAAAAGACGGTATATTTACCACAGCTTCTTATGAGTGCCGAGGCGGCAAAATCCGCTTTTGAAGCAATCAAAGAATTTATGGTTAAAGATGGAGAAGTTGAAAAAGGCGGCACCGTTGTTATTGCTACGGTTAAGGGTGATATTCACGATATTGGCAAAAACATTCTTAAACTTTTGCTTGAAAACTACGGTTTTAACGTTGTTGATTTGGGCAAGGACGTTCCTGCCGAAGATATTGTAAACAAGGTTATTGAAGTTGATGCAAAGGTTGTGGGACTTAGTGCTCTTATGACCACCACAGTTGTCGAAATGGAAGAAGCCATTAAACAACTGCGGGGAAAAGCACCTTTTTGCAAGGTGCTGGTAGGGGGTGCAGTACTCACCCAAGAATACGCCGATAAAATTGGCGCTGACAAGTATGCCAAGGATGCCATGGAAGGCGTACGATACGTACAGGAAATTATAAACAACAAATAAAAAAACGGAGTGGTTGTCCACTCCGTTTTGATTTTACATATTCATAAAAAGTTTGGCACCAACAGTCATTATAATAAGGAATGCTACATTGACTATTACAAAAATAATCAAATATTTTTTTATTTGTTTAGGGTAAAGAATTTTAAATTCGCTAAAGGTTATTAAACTTGCAAGGGATGCAATAAGTGTACCTGTGCCACCTATATTTACGCCAAGCAAAAGAGGTGCATAATCGGTGGTGAAACGGGATAAAAGTATTGCCGAAGGTACGTTGCTTATGAACTGACAACTGAGTATTGATACAAGCAGAGTATCCTTTTGAAGAAGTGATGACATAAGGGTATTTACCGCTTCTATTCTTGCCATATTTCCTGCAAAAATGAAGAAGAAAAAGAAGGTAAGAAGAAGACCGTAATCCACCATTAGAAGAGAATCTTTCTCGGTAAACAAGAGAATAAGAGGGATTATGATAAGTCCTACCAAAAATGGCACGATTCTAAACACTATTAATATAGACATAAAAAACAAAACACAATATAAAATTGTCTTTTTTACATTTAATTTTTCTGGGAATTCTTCAGTAATATTAAATTTAGTTGCTTTAATGGGAAGACAAGCAATTACCAGAAGCGTTACCGCCAAGGCAAAGGCGGGAAACATTATTTTACAAAATTCAAGGGTAGGAATGTTATAATAGGAATATATGTATAGGTTTTGAGGATTGCCAAAGGGAGTTAACATTCCGCCAAGATTAGCCGATACATTTTGCAAAACGAAAAGATATGCCATATACTTTTCTTCCTTTATAACAGAAAGAGCAAAATATCCTAAAGGCAAAAAGGTTATAAGTGCCATATCGTTGGCTATTATCATAGAGCCGATAAAGGTAATTATTATTAATATTAAAAAGAGGGACCGCATATTTCCCGAAAGAAGGACAAGTTTTCTTGCAAGAATGGTGAAAAACTTAATATTTCGAAGGGCACAAACAACCGCAAGGGTTAAAAATAAGCAAGAGAGAGTTTTAAGATCAAAATAGTTTAGATATTGTTTATCGGGAGGGACTAAAAACATCGTAACAATAGCTGCTAATGCCGCAATACAAACAACGATATTTTTCTTGAAAAATCGTAAAATTTTCACCTTTAGTCCCCCTTTCAAAATATTACAACCTGGCTATTATAGTATATTATTTTTATGGTGTCAACAAAGATAATTATTTTTTTATATTTACATTTTAGATAAAATATATTAAAATGAAATATATTAGAAAGATAGGAGGATTAAAGGTGAAAAAACATTTTTCTTTGGGATTCCTATCGCTTTTTTTATCGTTTTCCCTTTCGGGTTGTGGTTCTATTGGAAGTAAGACCGCAAGTTTAACCGTTATTTATCACGTTGCGGCACTCATATCACTTTGCCTTTTGATTGGATGCATCGTTCTCGTTAAAAAGAAAAAAGGATGGTTCATTCTTCTTTTTTCTTCAGTTCTTGTAGTAAACTTGGGTTATTCGTTTTTGTCGGTTGCGCCTAATCTTAATCTTGCACTCTGGGCGAATAGATTATCCTATTTAGGGTCGGTATTTTTGCCCTTTTCTATGCTGATTATTATAATGAACGTTACAAACGCAAAATATAAAAAGGAACTTCCTATCGTTTTATTTTTGCTTTCTATTGTTGTATTCTTTATTGCGGGAAGTCCAGGTATACTTAATATATATTATAGAAACGTATCCTTTGAAGTTGTCAACGGTGTTTCAACCCTTGTTAAGGAATATGGTGTTTTACATCCCATTTATCTTTTTTATTTGGTTGGATACTTTGTCGCTATGGTTACGATTATTGTTCGTGCTAAGGTCAAAAAGACAATAGACGCTACATCTCATGCAATTATTCTTGCGACGGCGGTGCTTGTTAACATTGGTGTTTGGCTAATTGAACAACTTGTATCTATTGATTTTGAATTTCTTTCGGTTTCATACATAATAAGTGAATTGTTCCTTTTGGGCGTTCATCTTGTTATGAATGAGAACCAACGTCTTAAAGAAACGTTACAACAAGTTGAAGCTGTTAAGAAATATTCAAAGGATGAAGACACAACCGACAATATACCTTCAATAAATATCCCTTCTGCAAAAATAAAAGCATTCGTTTTGGGACTTGAAAAACTTACTCCTACCGAAAAGGCGATTTATGATTGTTATATTAAACGACTAACCACAAAGGAAGTTCTTTCTGCTCTCAACATTAAGGAGAACACCCTTAAATATCACAATAGGAACATTTACAACAAGCTTGGTGTATCATCTAAAAACGAAATAATAGAAATTCAAAAACAAATAAAGACGATTAAAAATAATATTAAACAAGCGGAGCAGTAATTGCTCCGCTTGTATTTTTCGTAACACTCCCCCTTTACTGTCATAGTATGTTAACGAAGGCACGAAAGGAGGAAACGCTAATGTGTAACGTATTTGGTAACAACTGCAGTTGGATTATTATCCTTATCATCATCCTTCTCCTCGGTTCTAACTGTGGAGGCGGTTGCGGATGTGGCTGCAACAATAACGACAACGGCTGTGGCTGTGGTTGCTAGTTTATCTAAAATTTAGGTTTCTCTTTATAAAATAAACGAATAAAAAAATAGGGGCTGAACATCACCGTTCAGTCCCTTTATTATTATAAATAGGTTTTATTACAATAAGCAATGCGGTTAATTGAACAAGACCTGTTATTATCCAAGATATTGGATAGGATATATATACACTTTCCATCGTTTTGAAATAAGGGAACACTAAGAATATCCATAATAGACGAACACCACATATTCCAACAATCGAAACTACAGTGGGGAAAATTGAATGACCTATTCCTCTTAACATACCAACAAAAACTTCGCACAATCCAATAATAAAATACGGTACACAAATATAAAGTATCCGTTTTCCGCCGAGGGCTATAACACTTAAATCATCGGTAAATATTCTTAAAAGATAGGGATGCAGTATATAGGTTAATCCTCCCATTACAACACCTAAAATTGTTACGTATAAACTTGTCCACCCAAGTATTTTCTTGAGATTCTCGTGCTTTTTTGCACCGATATTTTGTCCTGTAAAGGCAAGGGCTGTTTGAGACACCGAGTTCATTGAAGTATATGTAAATCCTTCGGCAATATGTGCCATAGTGTTACCTGCTACTGCAGCCGACCCAAATCCGTTTATGGTCGATTGAATAATTACATTAGAAAGCGAAAAAACACAACTTTGAACACTTGCAGGGACTCCTATTTTTATCATTTTCCACATTTTTTGAGGATATATTTTTAACCCTTTGAATGTAAATCCATAGCATGAATTTGTTTTACGAAGACATCGTAAAATAAGTATTGCGGAAATATAATGGGATGTGATAGTTGCTATTGCTACACCCGCAACTTTGTTTTCTATAATATACATAAGGGCAATATTTAACGTAACGTTTGTTATACCTGCTATTGTGAGGAAAATCAAGGGTCTTTTTGTATCTCCAATCGCCCTTAAAACCGCGTTACAATAGTTATAAAGAAGCACTGCAGGGACACCGAGAAAATATATTTTGAGATATAGTGTTGCATCCTTTATAGTATCGGCAGGTGTATTCATAAACCTTAAAACAGGACGAGCAAAAATTATTCCAACAAAAAGCAATATCACACCAAACACAGCAGCAAGACAAATTGCGGTATGTACGGTTTCGTTAACGTCCTTTTCTCTTTTTCCGCCGTAATACTGGGAAACAAGAACACTAACACCTACAGAAAGACCTATAAACATATTTATAAACAAATTTATAAGTGATGAGTTTGCCCCCACAGCCGCAAGGGCGTTATTGCCGGCATATTGCCCAACCACCACCATATCGGCGGCATTAAAAAGCAGTTGTAATATTCCGGTTAAAATAAATGGAATGGCATAAAGCACAATCTTTTTGGGAAGATTTCCGCTGCTCATATCCATTTCGAATTTTGATGTTTTCATTATTACACCTGAATTTTATAGTTCAAATTTTTTGGCTATCGGAAAAACCGATAGCCAATTATATTAATAGATTAAATTAAGTGCATCCTTAATAACTCTGATATTCACATTTTTATTGCCTTTATAAAGTTCACCGTCGATTGACCAATCAATAGGTACATCACATTCAACAGAGATATTTGATGCAGGGAATAACAGTACGTTATCGGAATCAAACTTTTGAGACATAAGACAGTTTATAGTGGTTGTTAAATCTGCCACGTTATCTGGATTTCTAATAAGTAAAACTTCAAACACACCATCATTAAAACTAATGTTAGGTTTGCTTAATCTCATTATCCCACCCATAGACGTAGTATTTAACACCGCACCAAAGATAAATTCATCCTCAACAACCTTTCCATCGTAATTTATCTTCATATCGAAGGAATAAATATTTCCAAGGGCTTTAGCACCCTCTAATACGTAGGCAAGATGTCCCAATGAATTTTTTAATTGCTGGGGGGTATTATATGAGGTTTCGGTAAAGGCACCAAAGGATGCTATATAACTAAAATATTTGTTATTATCAAAGTATCCAAGGTCAAATTTGTTTGGGGTTGTTTTGGCTACAAACTCAGCCGCCTTAGTTATACTTTTAGGCAATTTAAGACTGGTGGCAAGGTCATTTGTGCTTCCTGCAGGAATATATCCTATGGGAATATTGACACCGCTATTCATAACACCTTGAATAACCTCGTTGAGTGTGCCATCACCGCCACAACAAAGAATTTGGTCAAAATCAGCAGAATATTTTTCTGCAATTTCAGCACCGTGGCCTCTTCTTTCGGTGGGACAAACCGTTACAACGTATCCTTCCTCAGAAAATATTTGAATTATTTTTAAAACATAAGATTTTGCTCTCATTTTTCCTGCGTTGGGATTGATTATAAACAAAAGCTTTTTCAATTTCAGAACTCCTTATTTGAATTTATAATCTATGTTCTTTTGGAAAATATACATCCACAGTAATCCTGTCGATATAAATCATATTTTTTTGATAATTCAATGGAAATTTTATATCCGTTTTTCTTTTTAAAATCTGATGCAAGATATTTTGAACCAAATTTTAGTGACGCCTTCTCCCCTGCTAAATTCACCAAATCGGCATTTTTATGGGGACTTAAGGTAAGTGTAGTGGCAAATAATTCGTAACCGTTTTCGGCACAAATTCGGGCAGTTTCATCCATTCGTAAAGAAAAGCAGGTTTCACATCTTTTACCCTTTTCAGGCAAATCTTCCATTCCTTTCACAGAATCAAAAAACAAACTACTCTCATATTTGCCACATAGCAATTTTATGTTATAGTTTCCTTCATCATTCAATAAATCTATAAGTCGTGTCTGCTCCTTAAGACGCTTTGAATATTCCTCTTCGTTAGTGATGTTGGGATTATAGAAAAAAACCGTAATATCAAAATATTCACGGAGATATGTTAGCACATAGGAAGAACAAGGAGCACAACAACTATGAAGTAAAAGTGAAGGTTTATGGTTGAGATTTTTTATGTACTCATCCATCTCTAATTGATAGTTTCTTGTAGCAGACATAATTATTTTTTCCCTGTTATACTATAAACTATCTTAAATATTTCGGCCAAAGCTGAAGGGATAATAGACAATATAATTACAGTTAACCAATTATTGCCGAGAGCAACGGTGCCAAATACCGACATAGCAAAGGGTACGGTAAGAATAACTACCATAAGTCCGATTGATAATACCATTGACACAAATTGCCACAAGTTTGCTTTATAACGTCTAACATCCCACAAGGGAAGCCTGGTTGAAAGAGCAAAGGATGCAAAAATATGTGAAAAAGCCAACACGGCAAAGCCCATTGTTTTTGCGGTATCAGTATTTGTAGCATTACCTATTCCAAAACCTACGAGGGTCATAATAGCACATAAAACACCAAACACACCAACGATATTATAGAAATTCTTTGAGAAAAATTTATCACTCTTATTAACCGATGATTTCATTATATCTTTAGTAGGTTCACCACAACCTAAAGCAAAAGCGGGTAATAAATCTATAACAAATACAGTGAATACAACCGGCAATGCCAAAAGGGGTGAAGTTTGCCATATTACCATTGTTAAGATAAATGATAAAATAATGCTAAGTTTACATCCAAATAAATATCGAGTACCTTTTTGAATGTTATTATAAACGTTTCTTCCCATTTCTACGCATTTTACAATGGTTGAAAAATTATCATCTTTAATGGTAACATCAGCAGCATCCTTTGCAACGTCGGTGCCGTTATCTCCCATAGCGCAACCAATATCGGCAACTTTCAAAACTGGGGCATCATTGACCGAATCACCAGTCATAAGCACAACTTCGCCTTTACTGCGGAATGCTTCTATAATACGGATTTTTTGTTCAGAATTGACTCGACAATATACCGAGATTTCATCAACACGGTTAAGGAACTCTTCATCGGTGAGTTGAGATAGTTCATCACCGGTAATAACGGCATTTTCACCCGACATAATTCCCATATTTTTAGCAGATGATACGGCGGTAGAAAGTTGGTCACCTGTTATCATAACAACCTTTACACCTGCATTTTTGCATCTTTCAAGTGCAAGGGAAACTTCATCACGAGGGGGATCTATAAGACCGATAAGACCACCAAAAACGAGGTCACATTCAATTTCTTCAGGGGTGGAATTTACAAGATTATCTCCCAAAGGTTTAAAGGCAACACCAATAACACGCATTGCTGCTGCTGCCATTTCTTCGGCGGCTTTATTTACCTTTTCAACATCTATGTTAACACACTTATCAATAAGAATATCGGGAGAACCTTTAACAACCGCAACGGGTTTTCCATCTATCATATTAACCGTTGTTTTGATTTTTCTATCACTAGTGAAAGGAATCACCGAAACCCTTGGATACATACTATCTAAGGTTTCTTTATCTACTTCGGCATATTTTGTAGCGGCATATACAATACCAGCTTCGGTGTGATCACCAATTTGAATTTCTTGACCATTTACAAAGGATACATCACCGTCACAGCACATAGCCGCCATCATAATAGCGTTCTTATGTTTCTTACTTAAGGTTTCTTCCGAAATAGGGATAATTTCATCACCATCATAAAATTTAACAGCGGTCATTTTATTTTGAGTAAGTGTACCTGTTTTGTCGGTGCAGATTACCGAAACATTACCCAAATTCTCCATAACGTAGGGACTATCAACAACGGCACTTCTTCTTACCATTCTTTTAATACCAAAAAGCGTTACAAACGTAATCAAAGCAATAACACCCTCGGGAATAGCAACGGTGGCAAGCGCTGCGGCATTCATGAACATTTCGGTAAATTTTTCAAAAAGACCTCCGTCTAAAAAAATCATACCTAAAACAAACAAGAAAACACAAACACATACCATTATGTAAGAAAACATTTTCCCGGTTATTTTAATTTGATTTTGTAGCGGTGTTGTTTTAATTTCAAATGTTTGCTCAATTTTGGAAATTTTGCCAATTTCGGTATGAGAACCTGTTGCAACGACAACAACCTTTGCACGTCCAGCAGTAACAACACTACCCGAATATACCATATTTGCTCTTTCGGTCATTGGTGCAAGGTCAGAAAGAACAACCCTTGCATCCTTATCTACAGTTACAGGTTCACCCGTTACCGCATTTTCATCACAACGAAAATCTTCGCATTCAATTATTCTACCATCTGCGGGGATTTGATCTCCTTCATTTAGAAGAATAACATCTCCCGGAATAATATCCTTTGCAAAAATGCTGACTTCGGTACTATTTCTAATAACAGTGGCTTTAGCTCCCGACATTGTTCTTAATGAGTTAAGAGCTTTTTCTACCCTATTTTCTTCTAACACACCAAAAATGCCATTAAGGATTGCGATAATTATTATAAGAGCAAAATCCAAACCACTACTACCACTTGATACACTCACAACAAATGATAATAATGCTGCAATTATCAAAATGATGGTGGTAATATTCTTGAATTGATATAGAAATCTCAAAAAGAAATTTTGTTTTTTAATGGTGGAAAGAGTATTCTTTCCGTATTTTTTTGTACCTGCCGATAATTGCTCATTAAAAAGCCCGGTTTCTTTCGAAGTGCCGAGCTTTTTAAGTACATCATCGACAGAAGAACTGTGCCATATCATAACAACACATTCCCTTCGACTTTATATTTTATTCAACCGAGATAATGAAGTAGTAAACGGGTTGACCGCCTTCGATAGTGGTAACCTGAATATCACCACATTTGGCTTCTACCGCTTCTTGAACTTTGTTTGCAAGGTCTTCATCTACATCGTTACCATAGAAGATGGTGATTTGAACGGTATCTTTATTAACAAGAGATTTTGTAAGTTTAACCGCTGCTTTTACTATATCTTGTTCAACAAAGTTGATTTTACCGTTTTTAAGGGCAAGAATTTCTCCCTCTTTTATTTCTTTGCCTTCGAAAGAAGAATTACGTGCGGCATAGGTAATTTGACCTGTTCCGGTTCGGTCGGCTGCCTTGTTCATTTCAATAAGATTTTCTTCAACCTCTGCATCCTCATCAAAGGTAAGCATTGCAGAAATTCCCATAGGAATAGAACGGGTAGGAAGAACACATACCTTACGGGTGGCAAGAGGAATGGTTTGTTCTGCTGCCATAATGATATTTTTGTTATTAGGAAGTACAAACACAACCTCAGCAGGAGTTTCTTCTACTGCACGAAGAATATCTTCAGTAGAAGGATTCATAGTTTGACCGCCCTTAACAACCTTATCTACACCAAGATCACTAAACAAGTTGCAAATACCGTCACCTGCGGCAACCGCTACAAAACCATATTTCTTTTCGGGCTTTGCGGGAGTGAATTCAATTTCTTCTGCTGCTTTTTGTTCGTGTTGGATCTTTTCGTTTTGATCCTTCATATTGTCAATTTTAATGTTAACAAGAGAACCAAACTTAATACCTTCTTCTATTGCTTTACCGGGGTTATTGGTATGAACATGAACCTTGATGATTTCTTCATCGTCAACTACAACAACACAGTCGCCAATAGATTCGAGGAATGCTCTAAGAGACAAGGGACTTGTTTTACATTCGGGATTTCTATTTACGATAAATTCGGTGCAATATGCGAATTTAATATCTTCATTGAATCCTTCGGTGGAAGGAGCAACCGCTTCTTTAGATTCGGCAGCGGCTTCTGCGCCTTCACCTGCAGTAACAATAACACCATCACGGAATACCGAAAGCATACCTTCAAAAATAAGTACAAGACCTTGACCACCTGCGTCAACTACCCCTGCCTTTTTAAGAACAGGTAACATTTCGGGGGTCTCGGCAAGTGCTTCACAGGCACCATTATATGCGGCTTCAAATACATTCACTGCATCGGCATCGTTTTTAGCAACTTCGGTTGCTTTTTCTGCAGCAACACGAGCAACGGTGAGAATAGTACCTTCGGTGGGTTTCATAACTGCACCGTATGCTGCCTCTACACCTGCGGTAAGGGCCTTTGCAACTGCTTCACCATCTGCTTCTTCTACACCTTTGAAACCTTTTGAGATACCTCTATAAAGAAGAGAAAGAATAACACCAGAGTTCCCCCTTGCACCTCTTAAAAGTGCAGAAGCAGTTTCTTCGGATAATTTATCTAAGGTTGTAGATTTGCTGTTTTTCAAATGTCTTGACGCGGCATTTATGGTCATCGACATATTTGTTCCTGTATCACCATCGGGAACGGGGAAAACATTAAGTTCATTTACTTCGCGGCATTGGGAAGTAATTTTTGCCGCACCTGATATTACGGCATCCTTAAACTGAATACCGCTGATTTTTCTCGACAAGTCAAACACTCCTAACAGTATTATATCGATTTAATATTATTCTACATTCATTCGGTCAATATGAACGTTTACACGTTCAACTGTGATGCCTGTGGCTTCTTCTACCACATAGGTTACCTTATGGATAATGCTCTTTGAAATAGCGTTAAAGTTAAGTCCATAGGCGGCAGATATATGAAGATCAACAATAACAGAGCGACTGTTACCGCGAACCTTTATACCGGTATCTTTGAGTTCTTTTCTTAGAACCTTTGAAAGAACCCATTGCTTTTTGCTGGGAATCATACTGGATACACCATAGCAAGATGCAACAGCATTTCCGATAAGTTTGGCAAAGTAATCCTCACTAATACGAACTTCACCTAAGTAAGTGTCATAAGTTATCATATAATACTCTCCTTATCAGTTTATTATTCTATAATTGAAACGTTTTGTAATCCGTTTAACGGGTCGAATGATGTGGGTTTAAGTCCTTCGGACAAACCTTTGTAAATTAGTTTTCCGCTTCGATGACAAAGTGGAATTACGGGAAGTTGCTCATTAAAACAAGATACTGTTTCGCTAAGGGTGCCAGTTCCGTTTTGCATATTGAATGCGGCATGGGCAGCTGAGATAACCGTTTCACCCTTTTCGTTGACAATATCATCGTGAGATGCCGTTTTTATTCCACCTGCGGTAAGCAAAGAATACGGCACCATATTGGCAGGGATCTTTATTTCGGCAATATACAAATCGCAACTATTGTATTTAATCGCATTTTGATATTCAGCGAAAGGTAATGCTTTTACGGTTATATTTATACCAAATTTAGAAAGTTGCTTCGATATAAGGTCAGCAGCAAGACCGCGTGCTGAATTTGAATTATTGTATACAAGAGTTAATGAAAGTTGTTTGTTGTTTTTATTATAAAAATATCCGCTATCTTCCTTTTTAGTGAAGCCCGCTTGTTTAAGATTTTTTTCGACGTTTTCAATATCTTCTTTTTCACTTATAGTTTGAAAACCAATAGCGTCATAAAAACTTGAATGATAAATACCCTTTGCAGGGGTTGCGGCACCATAATAGGCGGAAGTTACTATTTCAGCTCTATTGAGCCCATAAGATATTGCCCTTCGAATTGATAAATTGGTCATTACACCCGATGAGGAAACTCCTAAATAAACCAAATTATTCATTGGGACATAGACAGATGAACCAATCATCGAAGGGGCGGTGTTATTCGATAAATCGGAATAACATATTGATATTTTGCCCGATTTTACCGCATAATCAACAGCATCTTGGTCGGGTAAATTCAACAGGTTAATTTCTTCTATATTCACCTTACCGCCATACCAGTTTTTGTTAGATACAAGTTTATATTCACCCGAATTTTCAAGGAAGGTGTATCTTCCTGTGCCTACAGGTGGGATATCTTTATTATCTTCATTCTTTTTACCGTCGGTATTTGCCTTAATAATGGGAAAATCTAAAAGATTTGTGAAGTAATCGTCGGCGTGTTTAAGAGAAATAACGACACTTCCATCGCTTCCTTCGGTTACCGATGATACATTTATAAGATTTTGACTGTAATACAAATCTTTAGCATTCCTTGCAAGATTTATAGAATATATAACATCCTTTGCAGTAACGGGACTGCCATCGGTGAATTTTGGAGTCTTTTTAAGGAATACTGAACAAGATTCGTCGGTTAAAATTATTCTATCTGCCAACACGTTGGTGGGAGCAAAATTTTCGTTTACTGTTATTAAACTATCAAACAACAATCTAACAATTTCTCCGTTAGATTTTGTTTTAACCTTAAAAGGATCAAGCGAGTCGGTAGAGGTATAGGGTAAGGTTATACTCTTTGTAACGGATTCGTCTTTAGAGGTCGTATTTGACGGGTTATTGTTTATTTGGTCGGATGAATTACCGCAACCGGATAACAACAAAATAAATGTTAGTAAAACAACTAATATAGATTTCATTTTATCCATCACAGTCATAAATCCCCCTTTTACAATTTCATTTATTATAACCCAAAACCATAAAAAATGCAACAAAAATATTTTTATATATATTGTATATAATATATAACTAAAATATGAGCCCTGCCAATAGGTAGGACTCATATTGTTTTTATAGAATATTACTTGTTTTTAGATATAATTCTTTGAATGAGTTTAATTATCTCAACCAAAGGAATAATTGAAAATGCAAGGCCGAAAGCAATTCCGTATTCGGTAATACCAATGGGGTTAAAACCAAACACATTTGCAAGGAAAGGCACTTCGATTACTGCGGTAGTGAGAACGAAAGAAAGCACCATAGCACCGATCAACCACCAGTTTACACCTTTAATGGTGAAGAGGGATCCTCTTTGTGAACGCATATTGAGTGAATGGAAAATCTCGGTCATAGACATTGTAAGGAATGCCATTGTAATACCGTGGACACTTGTTTCGGAGTTGATAACATTCCAACTATTAAATTCAAAGAAATGTCCAACAAAATATGATGCAAGCACCAAAACAGAAGTTAAAACACCTTGATAAATAATATCAAATCCAACGCCGTTTGCAAAAATTCCGTCGGTGGTGGGACGTGGCTTACGATTCATAACGTTACGCTCACTCTTTTCCATACCAAGTGCAAGAGCGGGGAAACAGTCGGTTATAAGATTTATCCACAAAAGATGAACAGGTTCAAGAACGACAAATCCCATCATTGTTGCGGCGAAAATAGATATAACCTCACTCATATTTGAAGCAAGAAGGAATTGAATTGCTTTACGAATGTTATCGTAAACCTTTCTTCCCTCTTCTACCGCTGCAACTATTGTTGCGAAGTTATCGTCGGCAAGAACAATATCGGCAACGTTTTTAGTAACATCAGTACCGGTGATACCCATACCAATACCAATATCTGCACTCTTAATAGAGGGGGCATCGTTTACACCGTCACCGGTCATAGCGGTTACCATTCCATTTGCTCTCCAAGCGTTAACGATACGGTTTTTGTGTTCGGGTTGAACACGGGCATATACCGAGAATTTTGGAACAAGTTCTATCATTTCTTCATCGGTAAACTTATCGAGCATAGCACCCGTTACTGCACCTTCGGCATTTTCAACAATACCGAGTTCCTTAGCGATGGCGACAGCAGTATCAAGGTGGTCACCAGTAATCATAATGGGGCGGATACCTGCATTACGGCATTTTTCGATTGCAGGTTTAACCTCATCACGAACGGGGTCTATCATACCTGTAAGGCCCACAAAGCAAAGGTTGTTTTCAAGTGCTTTAGGTTCATAAGATTCGGGTTCAGATGAGTGAATCTTCATAGCGGCTGAAAGAACACGAAGTGCTCTATCGGCAAGTGCTTTATTGGTTGCCATAATATCATTTTTCTTCTCTTCGGTCATTTCAAGCACTTGACCGTTTTCGTAATAATGGGTACAAAGAGAAACAACCACATCGGGGGCGCCTTTTGTATATTGAACGACCTTTCCGTTTTCGCCTTTATGGACAGTTGTCATCATCTTACGAGAAGAATCGAAGGGTGCCTCACCTATTCGAGGCATTTTTTCTTTTAGAATATTTTTATCAAGTTCTAATGATGCGGCATAGTTAACAAGGGCACATTCGGTGGGCTCACCCTCTGCTTCTTCCCCTCTAAGTTCCGCATCACTGCAAAGTGCCATTGCCACTGCAAGAAGTTTTTCATCACTTGCATAATGCTCAACAACGGTCATTCTATTTTGGGTGAGGGTACCTGTTTTATCGGAACAAATAATTTGGGTGCATCCTAAGGTTTCTACTGCGGTAAGTTTTCTGATTATTGCATTTCGTTTGGACATTTTGGTAACACCCATAGAGAGAACTATGGTAACAACCGCCACAAGTCCTTCAGGAATAGCAGCAACGGCTAAACTTACAGCAACCATAAAGGTACTGAGAATAGAGTCGAAGTTAAAACTACCATCTCTAATAAGTCCAAAAACAAAGATAAACACACAAATCCCTAAAACAAGGAAGGTGAGTATCTTACTCAACTGGGCAAGTTTAATTTGAAGGGGTGTTTTGCCCTCTTGCGCTTTGGTAATTGCATCGGCGATCTTACCCACTTCGGTATTCATGCCTGTATCGGTTACAACAGCTTTACCTCTACCATAAACAATGGTGCTGGAGGAATATACCATATTTTTTCTATCACCAAGGGCTACGTCGCCACCGTCATATACAAGTTGCTCATCGGTTTTACCTACGGGGACCGATTCACCGGTGAGGGCTGCTTCTTCCGATTTAATACTTGCACATTCAATAAGACGTGCATCGGCAGGTACTGCATCCCCTGCTTCAAGAATGATAACGTCACCGGGGACTAATTCTTCACTCTTTACGGGAACAACTTCACCGTCACGGATAACCTTTGACGTGGCAGCTGACATTTCCTTAAGTGCTTCTATTGCTTTTTCTGCTTTAGATTCTTGGAAAACGCCCAAAACCGCATTGATAAGGACAACTGCGAGAATAATGAATACGTCCGCCTCTAATTTACCCTCCATAAGAGAAGTGGCGGCAGAAATTGCAGCAGCAACGATAAGTATAATTATCATTGGGTCGGCAAGTTGGGCAAAAAAGCGCTTTACGAGTCCATCTTTTTTACCTTCGGCAAGTTTATTCTTACCGTATTTTTCAAGACGCGCATTAGCTTCTGCAGTGGATAATCCGTTTTCGGTTGTTTCGAGTTTCGAAAGAACAGATTCGGTGGATTCAAGATAATACTTCAATTGTATTCCTCCTTAAAATAAAAAGACCTTTACGGCCATACTATACCGTAAAAGTCTTGCTCTTTTTAATGTACGAAAGTTCTACACCGAATCGCAACGCGATTGTGATGGCGATGTAGAAAACACCAATTAAGGTGCGAGCTACTCCCTCTTACGTTAGATATAATACTAATTTTTGGCTTAGATGTCAAGTACAATATGTGAACATATTATCAATAATATATTACATTTTCGGTCATATTAGTCGGCATTTTCCATATTTTTCTAAAAAATTGGAAAAATTTTGAAATTTTATCTTGCAATAATTTCCAAAATATGGTAATATATGGAAGCTAAATAAATTTAAGGAGATAAAATTATGGAAAACAAAATCAAAGTATTGATCGCCGATAACACCCCCGAACTTGGAAAACAATGTGCTATTGTGCTAAAGAATTATGGAATGGAGGTTATTCTCACCGGTAAAGATGGCTCTAAAATTATTGACGAGATAAATCTTATTAAACCAAACGTAGTTATTTTTGATTCATTTATGCCAAAACTTGACGCTATTGGAGTATTAAAACAAATCAACACCTTGGATAAATCTATTCGACCAATATGTATGGTTATGGCCAACGTAGATAATGGCATTTTAGAAAGAGAAATTCTTTCTTGCGGTGCATCGTATTATCTATTAAAACCCATTGACCCTGATATTCTTGCCGAAAGAATAATTCAACTTTCAGGCAAAAGAAGTTTACCAGGGAAAGCAAAGGAACAAGGTGGACACATTACCGAAAATGATCTTGAAATAATGGTTACTGAAATTATACATCAGGTTGGTGTTCCTGCCCATATTAAAGGATATCATTATTTGAGAAGTGCAATTATACTTTCAATAAACAATCCTGAAATGGTAAATTCAATTACTAAAATTCTCTACCCTACCGTCGCAAAAATGTATCAAACCACGTCCTCTCGCGTGGAAAGGGCTATTCGTCACGCAATTGAGGTCGCTTGGGACCGTGGGGACATCGACACCATAAATTCCTACTTTGGTTACACCGTAAACACAGGAAGAGGCAAACCCACCAACAGCGAGTTTATTGCTCTTATTGCGGATAAGTTGAGATTGAGACTAAAAGCTGCATAAATATACATAAAAGGTATGGATAAGATTTCATCCATACCTTTATTTTATATCTTTTGATTAAAATCGGGAATATAAATTTCATCCGCTGAGGTTGGCTCTTGTGTGTATCCGTCGGATATTCCACAAAGATACATATAATCTACAGCCTTTTCATATTCTTCCCTACTAACCCTATGGTTAAGTTCGGAATACGGGTATTCTTCTAAAGGAGTATATTGACTCATAAGAGAAAATTTCACGTTTTTATTTTTAAAATTATCCGCTACCCATTCAATTACACCGTAAGTATTCTCAAGATTTTCGGGTAACATAAGGTGTCTGATTATTACACCTTTTTGCATTATACCATCTTCATCGAGGATATAATCCCCTACCTGATTATACATTTCTAAAATTGCCTTTTGGGCTGTTTTGAAATAGTTGGGGACTTTACTATACTTCAAAGCAAGATTATCATCAGAATATTTTAAGTCAGGGAGATAAACATCAACCTTGCCCTTTAACATCTTCAGGGTATCTTGTTCTTCGTATCCTGCGCAATTATATACAACAGGAACGGATATTTTTTCATCTGAAATTTTTGATATCTCATTAGCGTAGTGGGTTGGGGTTACAAAATTTATGTTGTGTGCACCTTTATTAATGAGGTCTTTGATTATTGTCTTAATTTTTTCGACAGAAATATCATTACCATTTAATCCTAAAGATATCTCTTTATTTTGACAAAAAATACATTTTAGTGGACATCCGCTAAAAAATATGGTGCCACTACCTCTTTCACCGCTTATACAAGGTTCTTCGAAATAATGAAGGTCCGCCCTTGCTATGCGTATCGTATTTGTTACTCCACAAACACCTACGTTACTGTTGTCTATTCTATCTACGTTGCATTTTCTCGGACACAGTTGACACTTCATTATTTTCACCTCTTTAACACTTACAAAATAGGATATCACATTAACTAATTTTGTCAATATGTAAAGTTGTTTCTGAAATATATGTTATAACTAAGTTGTTATTGACTTTGTATGCTTTTTTGGGTATAATATTTCATAGAAAAACGTTAGGAGATGACACTATGGCACCAA
>JAFVID010000068.1 GCA_017474205.1 Clostridia bacterium
AACCGTGCTATTAAGTTTGGTGCCTTTTTGCAAAAAGCGTTGGAACTGGGATACGACACCATTGCCACCGGCCACTACGGAAAAATCCTTAAGGATAAGGATGGTATTTACCACCTGCACACCGCCGATTCGGCAAAAGATCAATCCTACGTATTATATCAAATGAACCAACAGGTGTTATCCCACCTGTTACTCCCCTTATACGGCCTTTCCAAAGACCAGGTGCGAGCATACGCCCAAAAGGCAGGCATTTCGGTGAGTGACGCTCCCGACAGCCAGGAAATTTGCTTTATCCCCGACAAGGATTATGCCGCCTTTTTAAATCGTATGGGAGTTACAGTTCCTGTGGGGAATTTTGTGAATTTACAAGGAGAGATCATGGGCCCCCACAAAGGCATCATTCACTACACCGTTGGCCAACGAAAGGGGCTGGGTGCCTTTGGCAGTCCTAAATATGTATTGTCCTTAGACCCTCATACCCATCAAGTGGTATTAGGAGAAAACCAAGATCTATTCGGCAACACCCTGGAATGTTATAAGGTCAATTGGCTTTCTGGGGTTATTCCACAAGATCCCATCACCGCCAATGTAAAAATCCGGTATTCCGCCCCGGGTGCCCCTGCCGTTATCACCCCTACTCCCAATGGAGTGTACATCGTATTTAAAACACCCCAGCGTGCCATCACGCCCGGTCAGTCGGCGGTGTTTTATCAGGATAATGAATTGATCGGCGGGGGTATTATTTCCCAAAACAAGGAGGGATAAGAATTGGAAACAGCATATCAACAACTGCCCTTGAACATTGTTCAACAAATTGAAAAAGACAAACAGTCGGGGGACTTCGGTTGTTTTGCCTTTCCTGATTCCCAGGCTGTTCGCCGCAAGCCTCTTTGGGATAAAAACACCCTACTCCGTCCGGCCTTTGTGCGGGATTGTGAAAAAATTCTTCACCTGCCGGTTTACAACCGCTACAACAATAAGACTCAGGTATTTTCCTTTTATGAAAATGACGATCTTTCCCGCCGGGGACTTCATGTGCAGTTGGTTTCCCGCATTGCCCGCAACATTGGGCGGTTATTGGGGTTAAACCAAGATTTGATTGAAGCCATTGCATTGGGACACGATTTAGGGCATACCCCCTTCGGCCACGCAGGGGAACGAATCTTAGATGAACTGATGGAATAATGGAGAGATTTTTAATACAGCTCTTACTAGATGTGAAGATGATTTAGTGAAAGTTATGGAATTTTATGATTATATAGAAGTACAACCGCCTAGTAATTATACTCATTTAGTAGCTAGACATGATATTAATACTTATGAAGAAGTAGTGTATGCTATTGAAAAAATAGTTAGATGTGCTAAAAGGGCTGGTAAGTTAATTGTGGCTACTAGTGATGCTCATACTTTAAATAAGGAGGATAAAATTTATAGAGAGTTTATTGTTCATCAAAATGTTCCTGGTAAAGGAAGGCATCCACAGGCTAGATATTTAAATAC
>JAFVID010000069.1 GCA_017474205.1 Clostridia bacterium
ATGCGTCATCCTAAAGAGGGTGCTCCCTTTGCAGCCACCCAAACTACCCTTGTTCCCATTATCAACGCAGGTGACGGCGGACATAATCATCCCACCCAAACCCTTGCCGACCTTCTTACTATCCGCAGAGAAAAGGGTCGTCTTACCAATCTTAAAATAGGACTTTGCGGCGACCTTAAATTCGGTCGTACTGTCCACTCCCTTGTTCACGCTATGTCAAGATATGAGGGCAACAGTTTTTATCTTATCTCCCCTGATGAACTTAAAATGCCCTCTTATATCAAAGAAGATCCCCTTGACAAGAAGAACATTCCTTACAGCGAACACAAGACTATGGAAGAAGTTTTACCCGAACTTGATATCCTTTATATGACCCGTGTTCAAAGTGAACGTTTCTTCAACGAGGCAGATTATATCCGACTTAAGGATACATATATTCTCGACACCGACAAAATGGCACTTGGTAAGGATGATATGATTGTTCTTCATCCCCTCCCCCGTGTAAACGAGATTTCTCCCAAGGTAGATGCCGACCCCAGAGCTTGTTACTTCAAACAGGTAAGAAACGGCAAAATTGTTCGTATGGCTCTTATTAAGACACTTTTGGAGGTGGCTGAAAATGAAGGTAGATAGCATTATTAACGGCATTGTTATTGACCATATTAAAGCAGGTAAAAGTATGGAGATTTATAAATATCTTCATCTTGATGAACTTGACTGTGCTGTTGCTATTATTAAAAACGTTAAGAGCGACAAAATGGGCAAAAAAGATATTATCAAAATTGACTCTGATTTCGACGTAAACCTTGAACTTCTCGGTTATATTGACCCCAACGCCACCGTTAGCATCATCAAAGACGGCGTTATTGTTGACAAGAAACATCTTGATCTTCCCGAACAAATCGTTAACGTGGTTAGATGTAAAAATCCCCGTTGCATTACTTCGGTAGAAACCGAACTTGACCAAATTTTCAAACTCACCGACAAAGAGAGCGGTGTTTATCGTTGTGCTTACTGCGAATCTCGTAAATCATAGGTGATTTTTATGGGTTTATTCAAGAAAAAGCCTTCGGGTAGTTTTGAATATCTTATTGTGGGACTTGGCAATCCCGGTGCTAAATATGAAATGACCCGCCACAACGTTGGGTTTATGTTTATTGACCGCCTTGCCGACCGCAATAATGTCAAGGTAACAAAGATTAAATTCAAAGGGCTTATGGGTGAATGCACCCTCGATGGCGTTAAGTGTTTACTCCTTAAACCATCTACCTATATGAACTTATCGGGAGAGTCGGTTAAAGAGGCATCCGCATTCTACAAAATCCCCCCCGAAAACGTAATCGTTTGCTTTGATGATACGTCCCTTGACGTTGGACGTCTTCGTATTCGTGAAAAGGGCTCTGCCGGTGGACATAATGGTATTAAATCTATTATTCAACACCTTGGCACCGATAACTTCCCCCGAATTAAGGTGGGTATCGGTCAAAAACCTCACCCCGATATGGATTTAGCCGATTACGTTCTTGGTCGTATTTCTAACGATGACGAGGTAAAACTCGCTAAAGCCATCGATACCGCCGTTGATACCATTGGATATATGGTAAACGGTCAACCCAACAAGGCAATGGAAATTTGCAACAGGGCTTAAAATTATAACTCAACTTAAAAAGACCACCTTCAAAAGAAGGTGGTCTTTTAGTTTTAGAAATCGGTTGTTGTGAAGGAGTTTCCATCAATATTACATTTTGCATATCCGTTTGAGTAACGGTTACCGAAAAATGCAACCGACGAGGTAGATCTATTAAACTGCAAATCTACGGATGTATCGGTTTGTCTGCTACAAATGCCCGACATCCTTAAGTTTGCGTTTTCTGTAACTCTAACACCTACCGACCCTGCTTGGAGTATTGTGCCTTGATTTAAGACAACGTTGCCCCCTTTAATTGATACTCCGTTGGCGGGGGTACCCCACATATTAGTTTGAATAAGGGTAAGATTGCCGTCGAAGGTGTTTTCTATTCTTATGTATTCTCTATCGGAAACCGAACCCAAAATAACAAGTTGAGTGTTTATCATTTCTACCTTGCCACCCTTTGAACTACCCCTTGCAAGTAAAGGATAGGTGGATGAGTCGGCTCCTTGTGCCAAAACAAAGGCATCGGCACCTTCGTCTATAACGGTACCCGATCTTGTGCCAAAGGAGAAATTGTTGAAGAGTATTTCGTCAACAGTATCCTTAATAACGTAACACTCTAAATTTTCCTTTTGATACGCTACCAAACTATCGGTTAACGTTGGGTCATTTAATCCTATGAAGGGATTATCAAAATAGTAATGACATATAAGTTGACAGTTTTTAATAACTCCATTGGCACTTTTCCCGCCTACCACTATACCGTTTTTAATGGGTGCACCGTTGTATCCGTTTATGGCGTGACCGTCACATTTGTTTGTGAACAAATCTATTCCATAATAGGGATTACAGTCGGTAACGTTGTTTACGTAGATTGCTTCTCCGTCGCCTCTAATGGTGTAGGCATAGGGATAAAATTGACTGTTGGTAAACTGTCCGAGGTGCAAAATTTTGAATCCCGACAATCCTGCACGAGATTTAAGTGTAAATAGTGCAGGAGCGGGTTGTGCCTTTGCATCTTCGCCAATACCATATCTACCATACGCGGTATAAAATACGGTGGATGGTACGTGGGAATGGTGGGGTGAATTGGCGGCAGAACCTCTTATTTCTACTCCCTCTTTTACCACTACGTTGCTTTCAAGGGTATATATTCCCGATGGGAAATACACAATGCCTCCCCCATTGGCATGGAGGGTATCGATTGCTGACTGCAATTTCCCTGCTACACCCTTTGATGTATCTCCTGAATAGATATAGGTGGTAATATCTATGAAATTAGTGGAGGATGGACGGGTGATAAGTTGTTGATTGTAGTCCTTTTCGATATAACCCGGAGTTGTATAGTCCTCATTCCACACAGCACTCAAACGTGATACGTTGTCCTGTTTTTTAAGGGTTGAGGACGTATTAAAGTTAATCACTTTACTTTCCCTTGCACTGTTAGAAAGAGAAACGTCGTAAGTATAATTTTTTGATGTTGAATTGGTAGCAGAAAAACTACCGTTTGTTAAGGAAATTGCTGTACTGGTTGATGATGTGTTTTCATTGATAAAGGTGCATTGATCAAGAGTGATATCACCATTACCCGCACTTTGCAATCCGTAATTCCCTGTAGTAACAAAGGTGGTGGAGTTTATGGTAGCGGAATTTGCAAATCCTGCGTCAAATCCAAAGGGTGTTTGTGCCTTTACATATCCCTTTGTAAACATCATTCCAATAGCGTTTACATAGTCAACCCTAACACCATACACACAGTTTACAAGGTTGAAGTTATAAACGTGTCCGTTAGGACCACCGTTGTATCCTTCACCCTTTTCGGACTGCATAAATCTTATGCCTATATTCATATCGTCTACGTATACGTCGTTAAGATATACCCAGTCGATATGTTGAAGTTTAAGTCCCACTGCATTATTTCGGGTATAGTTCTTTATATTTTCTTTAGTGGAATTGCTGAAGTTTACAAGTCCGCTTTCGGTCCAATATTCGGTGGAAAAATGAATATTTTCCATACGACACAAATCTACGTTTTGGTCAAGCAGAATACCATTGTTCAAAATGCATCCCGTAAGGTTTACTATGTTTTGAAGGGCATTTTGGTTGTGTCCCATTGCAATTCCGTTGTAACTGTTTACGAGGTTTACGTTATTTACGGAAATACCGTAATGTCCTTTTTGTTTAATGGTATAGGAATATGGCACAATATTGTTGGGGTCTTGTTTTGGATAATAAATAGATAAATTTTGTACCCCTGCGCCAATTTCCATTTGTAAGAAGTTTTCGTCGTCCTGCAAACCTCTTCCTGAATAGGCATAAAGGACCGTACCCTGTGCATTTTTGGCATTGCCATCGGTGATAATGGGCGAATCACCCTTTAGGGTTACACCTTTTGGGATACGCAATGCACGGGATATTTTGTAGGTACCTACAGGAACAAAAATTGTACCTCCGCCTTTTATTTCTGCAAGATCCAAAGCTAATTGGAATGGCCAATAGTCATCGTGAACACCGTCACCGTAAGCACCAAAGGCGGTAACGTCCGAATCTGCCACTACGGCTTGGTCGGTATAATATTTTGTGTGAATCAAACGCGGAATTGCATATCCTAAATCTTTTGGAGATTCGCTATATGCCGCCATATCGGTTTGTGCCTTGAATTCACTAATCTTATCTACCGAATACTGCAAAATCAAAAGTGCATCAGAGGCAGATACAGTTTTATCATTATCCACATCCGCTTTGTTTATTTGGGCGTTAGTGAAAGTGATTTTATCTACTCCGTACTGCAAAGCAAGAAGAGCATCGGTAACACCTATTTTAGAATCCTCATCTAAGTTACCATAGTCAATTACGGAATCGGCCACGTAGTTATTTTTATAGTTACCATTTTTCAAACGATAAACACTAACTCCGTTGCCGTGGGTAAGAGATATGTTATCAAAATGAAGATTTACATCCATATTGGATAGATTTGGAGATAAAAAAGCATAAAATCTAATAAAATTCAAATGACTTATATCAAAACCATTTCCATTTGAACTACTGAACATACCTGAATTCAAAGGAAGGACTATGTGGGTCCAACCTTTTTTCAGCTTTGAAATGATGTTAAAAGCAACTTCCGAAACATCACTTGTTCCACCTGAACTAAGTTCAAACTGAGAAGCCGTAACATAAGATAAAAAGGAGTCATCTTCCAAACAAATATCCATTTCTAAATGGGTAAGTCCCGAAGCATCAATAGGTTCTGCGGGGATATATTGGAAAAGGACAAGTCGGTTCGCATTTTCTCCAACGTGGATATTAAGGGATGAGTTACCCGCAATCTTATTCGCAGTATCTAATGATATGGTGGAGTTGTTTTCTGCATAAACACCAATGGTGCTTTCTCCCATCATAATGGGTTGATTAGGCATGTCTCCCCCGTTTCCACGGGTAAAATAAATATTATCTAACTTAATCTTTATTGAAGTGAATGGATTATTTGTTACACCTTGAATACGCATATAATTCACATGCGAAATGTCAAACGACTTTTCGGTTGCTGAATTAAACCTACCATGTGCTATGGGGAAGGATATATGATTCCAACCCTTCTTAAATCCTTTAAAGAGATCAAAACACACCTCTTCAACGTCACATTCACCTGCGGAACTTAACTCTAATTGAGCATAATAAAGATCCGAAACAAAGGATGCATCTTCAAGATAAATATCCATTTCAAGATGGGTAAATCCTGTAGCATCAACAGCTTTATCTTTGGCATCATATACCGCATAAATAAAGTTTTCAGGGGTTTGCCCCATGGTATAACTGATGCAGGACATTCCACCTAAAGGAGATTTTCTATCAAGTTCATAAGATGCGTTAGTATAGTGATAAAATCCCGTGGTGCTTTCACAAAGATTAAAGGGAATGCTCGTTCTTAGGGAAGGAATATCTTCATATATAACGTGAGAAGTATCATAAACCGCAGCTGCGGTAAGCGTGATGGGAATGGCTACCAACATCACACTTGCCGCAACTATAATTGAAAGTATTTTTCTTATCATTTTTGCACCTGCTTAAAACAAAATGAAAAAGGCGTATTTTTAATGATAACAGTATTTAATATTACCAGTCGGTGGATTTAGATGTTCCCGATGTAATAATCGCTGCTAAATTCGAACTCTTAGCATAACGGTTACCAAACACCGTAAGGTTTGCGTTTGAATTGCTTGAGTATACGAAATAATTAGTATCGGCATCTCTAAAGCACATTCCCGATAATTGGAATTTAGTTGAGCCCGACACGTTTACACCGTAGGTTCCGCATTCTTGCATAGTACCTTGGCTCATAGTAAATTTACCCGCTCTTGCAAGAATACCTGTGGTGGGAAGTCCCCACATATTGGTTTGAACCATAGTAAGGTCGCCACCAAAAGAACTTTCAATATTAACATAGGTACGGGTAGATGCAGAACCTAAGTTAACAAGTTGGGTATTGACCATTGTCAATTTATCTGAGGGGGTTCCTCTTGCGGTTATTGCATTGGTTGATGCGTCAACACCTTGGGTAAGAACAAAGGCATCTGCACCCGAATCAAACACAAATCCTGACAAAGCACCGAAGGTAAAGTTGTTAAAGAATATCTGATCTTTAGTGTTTTTGATTACAAATGTTTCAAGGTTAGCTCTTTCGTATTCGGTAATTATACTACCAAACTTTGCAGTATCGGCTTCAAACTCGAACAAATTGCTACTGGTGCTGAAATAGTGGCAAAGAAGTTGACAGTTCTTAACGATACCATTTACACTACCGCCACCAACGGTAATACCGTTTTTAAGGGGTGTGCCGTTATATCCGTTAATTACGTGACCATCACACTTATTGGTGCTAAAGTCAATACCGTTATAGGAGTTAACACCACAAACGTTATTTACATAAACGCACATTCCTGCGCCTCTTGCCATATAGGGGAAAGCGTGGAAGGTTTTGTTTTGATACTGACTTTGGTGAACCATCTTAAATCCGGAAAGACCTGCCTTTGCTTGAAGGGTGAAAAGGGGTGTTCCGTTAGCATTACCTTGACCTAAAGCGGTATAAACTACAGTACCACTTACCATAGAGTGACAAGGTGCATTCCAACTACCTCTAATTTCAACACCGGGTTTAACGGTTATATTGCTTCCTATCCAATAGGCGTGATTCCAAGGGTCGTTAGCATTCTGAGCGGGGAGATATACCACACCGCCACCTTGTGCATAAACCTCGTTAATAGCATTTTGAAGTCGACTTGCATCATCAGAACCATTGGAATATGCGTTGAGGTTGATGAATGCACTACCCGAAGGACGGGTGATAGTTTGTTGACGATAGTCAAGTTCAGTATAGGCAGGGCTTACGTATCCACCATCGAAAACCTTACTTGCACGGGCGGTAGTACCACCTAATTTCAAGGTGGAGGAAGTATTGAAGTTTACAAGTTTACTTGATGTTGCATTACTTGAAAAGTAAACGTCGGTATCAAAGTTTGAGGAAGTGCAGTTATTAACCGCTACACTACCCGAAACTAAATAGATTGCTGTAGCAGAGGCGGAACTGTTTTTCTTGAAGGTGCATCTTTCGAAGGTTGCTCTACTGTTACCTGCGTTATAATATGCATATAAGTTTGTTGTTTCGAGGGTAACCGAGTTTACGGTAAGAGATGCATCAAAACTTGGCGCACAGGTAATGGGGGTTGATGCAGTAATTTGACCTTTAGTAAGTTCCATACCATATTGGGCAATATTATCACATCTAAATCCTTCGTTGGAATTCCAAATATAGAAGTTATAAACCTGTCCGTTGGGACAACCGCCATCGGTACCTTTTCTAAACCAAACGGCAGTTTTCATTGTATTGAGCCAAATATCGCTGATATATGTCCAGTCAATACGTTGAAGGTCAAGGCCAACGGTATTGGTCTTCATATAGTTTGTAAGGGTACTTAATGTGGAGGATGAGAAAGAGGTAAGTCCACTATTTTGCCAATATTCAGGACCAAAGTGAAGGTTTTCTATACGGCAGATATCCCAGTTGTTATCGAGGAAGATACCTGTACCCATAACGGTTCCTGTAACGTTTACGATGTTACTGAGGGTGTTATATTCGGGACCCATACAAATACCGTTATAACTATTTACAAGGTTAACGTTTTTAACCGAGATACCATATGTTGACATTTGTTTAATGGTATAAGGATAAGCAGAAATACTGCTGGGGTTTTGCTCGGGGTAGAAGATAGAAAGATTATGGACTGCGGCACCCTCATACATTTTAAGGAAGTAATCGGTTTTGGAATAGGCATAAAGAACGGTACCCTTTACAGCACCTGCTGCACCATCG
Source organism: Clostridia bacterium (assembly GCA_017474205.1). Classification (GTDB taxonomy): domain Bacteria; phylum Bacillota; class Clostridia; order Oscillospirales; family Acutalibacteraceae; genus UMGS1484. Next base: position 8,004 of record JAFVID010000069.1, read on the forward strand.
GTAATAGCGGGTGCATCACCTACAAGGGAAACACCTTTAGGAATTGTTAAGGATGAAGCAATTCTATATCTACCTTCGGGAACATATACAGTACCGCCACCAATGGAACTAACGTGATTAAGAGCATTTTGGAATGCGGTGGTATCATCTGTAGATCCATTACCAACTGCACCGAATGCAAAAACGTCTACGTCTGCTACTATTGCGGTATCGGTATAATATTTGGTTACTACCAATTTAGGTGAACTAAAGTTTTTGCTAAGAACACCGTTTAAATATGCTTTATTTGCATTGGTTGCAGGGAAAGTATCAATTAACTCTGCTGAATATTGCAAACACAAAAGGGCATCCATAGCAGTAACAGAACCATCATTATTAACATCGGATTTAACAAGTTGGCTGTTTTTCATACTAATACTGCCTACAGATTGTTTAAGGGTAGCAAGAGCATCAAAAATATTTACTTCGCCGCTTTCGTTAGCGTCGCCATATTTTATAAGGGCTTCACTTTGTCCTGTTGCAGCACTTGCAGTAGTGAGGGTTATTGGAAGGGATACCATTAAGATACTTAACGCAATCAAAATTGATAAAATTTTATTCATCATTTTTCCACCTCATAATAAATTAAGTTTAGGATATATCTAATCTAAAAATCGGTTGATTTAACATATTTTGCAGTTACCCTTGGTCTTACTTTACCATTTGGATAACGGTTTGCAAAATATACAATTGAAGATGTATCGTTATTTACTAAAATATCATAATATCCACCGGTAGTTCTACGTTTATGAACGCCAGACATTTGGAAAACGGTATCTCCAAATACTCTTACACCAAAATCACCTGAAGCAACTATTGTACCCTGAGTAAAGGTAACGTTTCCGCCTCTAACATCAATGCCTCGTACCGGATCTCCCCACATATTGGTTTGAACACAGTTGAGAACACCGTCAAAGGATTCTTCAACCTCTACGTGGTAGTAATCGGTTAAGGTGCCAAGGGTTGCTAATTGGGTATTTACCATATCTACCTTGCCACCCTTTGAACTACCCGTTACCCACATGGGAACGTTGGAAGAGTCAACACCATGGGTAAGAACAAATCCATCGGCTCCTTCATCAATTACGATACCATTATAGGTACCAAAGGCGAAGTTATTGAACAAGAGTTGGTCTTTGGTATCTTTAATTACAAAAGCACGAAGGTTGGCTTTTTGGTAAATAACAAGATCGTTTGCCAAGGTCCAGTTTTGAAGTCCTACATATGAGCCGTCATAATACATATGACAAATTAAGTGACAATTTTTAATTACGCCTTTTGCACTACCATTACCAATGGTTATACCAATATCAAGGGGGGCACTATCGAATCCGTTAATAACGTGGCCATCGCATTTATAGGTTTCAAGGTCTATTCCGTAGGAGGGGTTAAGGTCACTAACGTTATTGACATATATACCAAATCCTCTACCTCTGATGGAATAGGTATAGGGTACAAAGGTGTTGTTGGCAAATTGATTTGCACGGGCAATCTTAAATCCTGAAAGTCCTGATTTGGATTCGAGGGTGAAAAGGGCAATTGCCTTTTCGGCTTTATCGTTTTCGCCCACTTTGAATTTTCCGAATTCAGAGTAGAAAATAGTTGTTTTTACGTGGTTGTGGTGAGGATTGGTTGAGGCCCCTCTGATTTCTACACCGGATTTAACGACTATATTCTTTTCCAAGGTGTATTTACCTGCGGGAACATATACCATACCGCCACCAAGAGCGTATAATTCGTCAATGGCTGCTTGTAATTTACCTGCAACGCCACTCGAAGTGCTTCCTGAATATTCATATTCGGCAAAGTTTATGAAATTATCGGTAGCGGGACGGGTAATAAGCTGTTGTCTATAATCCATCTCGTTGTATTCGGGGGTTACGTATTCCTCATCCCAAACCTGTTTAAGAAGTGATTCTTCCGCATCCACCTTTACATTACCTTCGGTGTTTACGTTTACAATCATACTTGCCTTTGCTTCACCGGTTAACTGAATATCGGTCTCAAAATTTTCTATGGTAGTATTTGTAGCGGTAAAGCTACCGTTTGTAAGAGATATTGCTGTGCCTGAGGGAGTATCTGATGCGCTTGTGATAGTGCATCTGTCAAGGGTGATATCTCCTGAACCTTCGCATTTCAAAGCATAAGATCCAGTGGTAATTAAATCCATAGAGTTAATGCACACAGTATTTGCAACCGCTTGTTCGGTAACAAAGGGATATTCTGCGTGGAGGGTACCCTTTGTAAATATCATACCAATACCGTTTATATACTCACAGTTAATACCGATATAACAATCGGTGGTATTAAAGTTGTAGAATTGACCGTTGGGAGCACCTGTTGCAGGATTTCTTACAAGGTTAGCGCCAATATGCATACCTTCAGCATACACATCACTTAAATAAACCCAGTCAATTTGTTGGAAATAAAATCCGGTAGCATTATTTTTCACATAATCTCTAACATTTTGTTCAGCGGTTGCATCAAAGGTTGCAAGGCCACTGTTGAGCCAATATTTGGGTGAGAAATAAATGCCCTCCATACGGCAAATATCTACGTTACGGTCAAGATTTATGCCTATATTAAGAATGGTACCTGAAATATTTACAATATTTTGAAGGGCGTTGGTAGTTGTGGACATTTGAATTCCGTTGTAACTGTTTACAAAGTTTACGTTGTTTACCGAACGACCATAATGTCCTGTTTGTTTAATGGTGTAGGAATAGGGAACGATGTTGTTGGGATCTTGTTCGGGATAGTAAATAGAAAGATTATGGACACCTGCACCCAATTCTAATTGAATGAAGTTTTCTCCATCTTCTAAGTTTCTTCCCGAATATGCATAAAGAACAGTGCCTTCTACCTTACCTGTTCCATTTTCGTTAATAATGGGGTTATCTCCAAGAAGGGTTACACCGTTGGGGATGTGTAATGCATGGGAGATTTTGTATGTACCTACGGGAACAAATACCGAACCGCCGCCTCTTGTTCCTACTTCATCTATAGCGGTTTGGAATGCTAAATAATCATCGTGTTCGCCGTCGCCATAAGCACCAAAAGCGGTAACGTCAACTTCGGCAACAACCGCTTGGTTGGTATAATATTTGGTGTGCACCAAAGAGGGTTTAGTAAAACCTAATTCAGTGGGAGCGGATGCGTAATCTGACAACAATTCTTCAGCAACAAACTTATCTACAAGTCCAACCGAACGTTGTAAAATTTTAAGAGCATCGAATGCAGTAATTTGATTATTATTATCAACGTCTACTTTTATTAACTGAGCGTTGGTTAAGTCAATAGAATCAACGGAACCTTGAAGTGCAAGGAGAGCATCGTTAGCTGTGATTTCTTCATCATCATCCAAGTCACCAAAATTGGGGATAGAATCGGAAACATAAGCACCACCGCGCTTATAGTTCCCGCCCTTGGGTAAATATACGGTTACGCCATTACCATCGGTAAACTGAATATTATCAAAGGCAATTTGGAAAGTAATACTTGAACCGCTGGAAAGAATAGCGTAAAAATTCAAATAATTTACGTGGGTAATATCAAATTCCTTGCCGTTGGTGCTACTCAAAACACCTTCACTAAGGGGTAATTTAATGTGACTCCATCCTGCTTTTAAGGATGATTTAATATTGAAAGAAATTTCTTCTACGTTAGCTACTTCAGCCGAACCGATTTCAAATTGAGATTCGGTAATACGGGAGAGGAGGGTAGCATCGGGGATATATACATCCAATTCCAAATGAGTAAGTCCCGAAGCATCAATGGGGTCTGCGGGTAAATAACTGCAAGAGGCACGTCCTTGGCTGATTTTTCCTGCATAGCATTTAACCGCACCATTGCCTGCAACTTTGTTAGAACGGTCAATGTCGCCGTAACCATTATTAGATATAACGTAACCTAAGAAATTTTCACCCATATTTACGGGAAGGTTGGCTACACTACCGCCGTTGCCGTTAGTGAAATAAACGTCATCGAGTTTAATATTTAAAGTGGTGGTAAAGATGTTTAGGGTATTTCCTTCAATAAGAAGGTAGTTAATATGGGTAATATCGAAATCAGCTGAAGTGGATATTGCATCGGCAATGGCAATTTTAACGTGATTCCATCCTATGTTAAGACCGCTGAAAAACTCAAAAGACATTTCAGCGACTCCGCTTTTGCCTTTAGAACCTAAAACCAAACGAGCAGTTTCGAGGTCCCCTATAAAATCTACGTTATCAAGATAAATATCCATTTCAATATGGGTATATCTTTTGGCATTTACAGGCATTTCTCTGCTGTATTCCATTTTGATAAGGTTTTGATCGTTTGCAGAAATCTTGTAATCAACACAAGCAATTCCGCCAACCTTATTTTGTCGGTCTACACTTAACACATCACCTGTTTTAGCAACGAAACCGGTTGGTGAATCGCAAAGAGCAAATGCTTCGCTATCTCTTTCAACACCGATATACTCATACTTAATATGGGATGTATCTGCTGCCGCAAAGGTAGTTAACGTTGTAATAGGTAAAGACATACCTACAACGCAAACTATCATTAGCACCGATAAAAACTTTTTCAACATAACTGCACCTCATAAAAAAATTATATTACTAAAAATATTATTTATCTTCTTTATTGTCATCCTTCTTGAAAAGGGCAACAATTTTATCAAAAAATTCGGGAGCCATACAAATTGCTCTTTCAGCAGCACCCATTGGACCTTCCTTAATCTCGACGGGAAGCAACTCCACGTTACCATCCTTTGCGGAGATAAAGCAAACGGGAGAAACGGTCATTCCGCCACCGCCGCCACCACCGAAGAGGATGCCACCTGCGTTTTTAGAACCAAAATCGGAACCGCCTGATGCGAATCCATAGGACACTTTAGAAACGGGAATAAGCACTGTGCCATCGGGGAGGACAATTTGTTCACCGATGATTGTGCTGCTATCTGCCATTGCTCGCATTTTTTCAACGGTTACGTCTAACACTGCAGAAACACGAGGACGGGCTGTTTTCTTTTCTTGATTAACGGGATTGTTTATATTTTTTTCGCTCATTTTATTTACCACCTTATATTTTTTCTTATCTTATATTTTTAATTAAGCTTGGTACTATCCACAAAAGGGATACCACAAGCATTATTAACGGAATTTTTGCGGTGGATGAAAAATTCACATCCACATTTTCTTTTTGATAATCGGCAAAAATATTTACCTTTGGATTTTTCATTTTAGAGTTGGCGTGTAAAATTCCCAAAGCGGGATATGTGAAGGAACATATTTTACCATAAGTTATAGCGGTAACTGCGGCATCTTCCCCACCTACCGATACATCTAAATTAAAATCTTTAAAAGTCGTCCTTCTAAGTATTGTTACGGCCGATTTGCCCATTCCAACCACTATGGTTGCCATCAACTCAAGAAATTCCATAGGAGCAAGACCACCAAAAAGATGTTTTTTCTTCTTTTCTTTTGGGATTTTGCCCTTTCTTACCGCCTTTGCATCTTTAAGTTCTTTTTTCTTTTGCTTTTTAATTGCCTTGAGCTTTCGTTTTTTCTTTTTCTCTTCATCTACGGGGTATATATCATACTTGACAAATAACCATCCTGCTTTTAAGTAGGTTGAGTCTTTACTGTATGCACCCTCTAAATAGGCGGGTGAAAAAAGTATTATTACAAACAATATTAGAATGACTGCCAAAACGTATAGCCACGTCATTATTTACACCTCATTATTGAGCGGTTTCCTCTACTGTTTCTTTTGCGTTTTCGGTTTCTTCTAAATCTATGGTCATTTGACCGTTATCCTCATCGTTTTGAGGAATGGGAGGAAGGTCAGCAATAGATTCAAGGGAGAAACATCTTAAAAAGTTTTCTGTGGTACGATATAGGAGTGGTCTGCCGGGGAGGTCAAGACGTCCACATTCTTCTATTAGCATTTTTTGAGAAAGGGATGCGATAACACCCGAACAATCTACACCTCTGACCTGCTCTATGTAGGCACGGGTTACGGGTTGATTATAGGCAACAACCGCAAGTACCTCGAATGCCGCTTGAGAAAGTGGGGTTGATCTTTTAAGTTCAAAAACTTTACGGATAACGTCGGCATACTTGGATTTGGTTGTTAGTTGAAAACTATCTTCCATTTTGATAAGTTCAATGCCACTATCGGCTTTTTTGTATCGGGATTTAATAACGTCTATTGCATCTAATACCGTTTGCTTGTCGGTTTCCAGGGCAAGACACAATCGGTCTAAGGATACCCCTTCTCCACTCGCAAAGAGTATTGCCTCAACGGCGGATGCATATTCATTTATTTTCACTATTCATCATCCTTATTTCTAACTAATACAATATCGGCGGTGGATTCATCATCACCGTGGACCTCAACTCGACGTCCTTTTATCATTTCAAGCACCGCTAAAAAGGTTGCCACGATTTCGGAACGATCGGTGGATTTTGAAAAAAGGTCTTTATATTTCATTTTGCCCTTTTTCCAAAGATTACGAAAAACGTAAACTATTCTTGATGATACCGAGATAATACGCTTTTTAACGAGGGGTTCAAAGGGCTTTTCGGATGGGGGCAAACGTCGCATTCCGCGACCTACCGCATCCATAAATCCTTCGAGCATAGTAGAAGCGGGGTGGACTAAACGATAGGTATAATCTCTTTCGGGCTCGGTGGGAAGGCGTTCAAACCTGCCGAAGCCGTCGGTACGGGTAGAAAGCATTTGAGCTAAAGCTCTACATACTTGATATTCAAGGAGTTCACCCGACAATTCATCTTTAAGTTTATCTGTTTCATCCTCGTATTTAGGAAGGAGCGAATAACTTTTTATTTGGACAAGTCGTGCCGCCATTTCAAGAAATTCACTGGCAATTTCCATATTGCTTTCCTTGTAGCGGTTTATCTGTTCCATATATTGGTCAAGGAGTTCACAAATGTTTATATCGTAAATATTCAGTTTGTTTTTTGATATGAGGTGTAAAAGCAGGTCGAGAGGACCTTCAAACACCTCAATTTTGTATGAAAGATTTTCCATAAAACAACCACATTTACAAAAAGTTTAACTAAAGATTATTTAAGCAACAAATTAAAGGGGAGGTCAAAGAGGGTCATAATTCCACCTCTGATTAAAGAAAGGGGTAGAGTTAATACTCCTGTAAAGATAAGGAGCATAAGCACCATCATTATCATTCGTTCGTACTGCATAATTTTGTAGTAAATTCTATCGGGGAGAATTGCGGTAAGGAGGCGAGAACCGTCGAGAGGTGGCACGGGGAGAAGGTTGAATACCGCAAGTCCTACGTTTATTTCCGAAAGGAAATAGAAAAGAGACACAACAATTTGCAAAATGGTAAGAACTATACCCGAGGGAATAAACATACCTGAAAACAAGAAAATCAACACGTGATAAATTGCACGGGAAATAAATCCTGCAATTAAATTAGAAACGGGTCCTGCTAAAGAGGTGAGTGCCATTCCCCATTTTGGGTTATTAAAGTTTCGCATATTTACGGGAACGGGCCTTGCCCAACCGAAGCCAAACAACATAATCATAGCGGCACCAAACCAGTCAATATGCACCATTGGGTTAATGGATAATCTACCCATCATTTTGGCGGTGCCGTCCCCTAATTTGTATGCTGACCAAGCGTGGGCAAACTCGTGAAGGGGTAACACGGTAAATATAATTAACAAGGTGGCAAAGACGTAAGAAAGAGCTTGAACTACGTCAAATTGACCCCTAAGTGCATTGGTAATAATATCAAACATAATTTATATTAAACTTCCTTTCAAAACTGCAAAAAAGAATTAAATTTTGTGGTAAGTTTTTAAAAAAATGTACACTATCCCACAGTTTAGTTTTATACAGATATAGTATATCAAAAACATAAGAAAAAGTCAAGGAAAATTGGGGACTTTACATCCCGCTCTCCTTGACTATTTTTGGCAAAAATTATGCAGTTCATAACATAGGGGAAGCAATTGAAAATTGAAAGTGGAAAATGGAAAATAATGAACAATCGTAACGTAGGGCAGGGGCTTGCTCCTGCCGCAAAACCACACTTAAACAAACGGCAGGAGCAAGCCCCTGCCCTACAATTGGGATAGTTTTTCGCTTTAGCCCGTCTTCCTTGCTCGGCTCCCCTTACCTAAAAAACAAAAAAAGAGCTCCGCCTGAAAAACAGGCGGAGCAAAAATTATCAACGTGGTTAAAAGCTTTGATTATTAAATTTAGCCATACATTACTTCGGGTTTAACACTGTTTAACATCATAAAAGTCCATTGTGTTTGCGCTTTGTATCTCTTTTCAATTTTGCCTACTGTGGTTTGGAGAATCATAAGAGCATCGTTACTTGTAATTTCACCGTCTTTGTCCATATCGCCAAAGCAACGTTGTTTATCACTGAACTCAATCTTACCAACCACATTTTGAAGGGTGTAAAGGGCACAGGTAGCATCAAGAGTGTATCCAACTACAAGACCGTCGGGTACTACACTTGCACAAGTCTGCACTGGCGTATAGTCAACAGGAAGAACTCTAAATACAATAGGACTGGTTTCAAGTTTTCTTATGACCTTCATCAAATCACTGCGAGTGGTGGTATTGGTGGTCATAAACAAAATTCTTGTGAGTCCGGAGACAATAGTTTCTTGATCTGCGGTAGCATTATCAGGTAGTTCGTAAATTTTATGTGCATCAATGCTGACAAGATATTCAGAAATTTCGGGAAAATCTTCAACGGTATATAATTTTCTTTGAGGATGTTCTGTACCGCGGATAGTAACCTGCAATCGGTTTGCATAATACGATGTAATTTCAAGATTTTCGGGAATATTATAAACGTTTTCGGGAGGAACACGGGATTCGCCAATAGTTTCTGCAGAATCATCAGCAAAAGCAAAAGGAACAATGGTAACAACAAGGGTTAAACAAAGAACAATTGCCAATAACTTTTTCATTTTTTTCATAATAACAACTCCTTTATAATTTTTGCTAATTTATAAACGTGTTAATTTTTCCAACCACGTACTGATTTATTGTAAGAACATCCGATAAGTCTATTACGTTATCTAAATTTACGTCTGCTGCCAAAAGTTCAGTTGACGATAATTCAACACTTCCATTGCGATACTGCATTACCCGTAAAGCATCATCAGCATCAATCTCGTTATCGCTGTTAGTATCTCCCATCAATACCGTGGTACAGGTTACGTTTGGTGAAATCGTATTATTTGAGGGGTCTCTATAGTAATAGTTCGAATTATAAGCTATTGTTGGGAAATAATCGGCATCGGTAGATATAAATGGCGATTTATAAAAGAGAGTGGCTAAGGTTCCCGACTGGGTTATGGGATATTGAAATCCTGTGTACATTACGTTTGCAACATCATTAACGTAATCATAATAACACATAAAGAAGGAAGGGTCGGTTAAATTGTCGCCCTCAACACAATCAAAGAACTGGCACAAGCTTAAGTCACATTCTACAGGAAGAGAAAACATGCCAATATTGGGTGTTTCTACTTTAATATCAAATCTATAATCGCGAGATTTTTCGGTAGGAAATATAGCTTCTAATGCTTTTTTTACATTTAACCTACCACTCGTAGCAACTTTGCCATTCAAAGCAGAAACTATATCAACATTATCTAAAATAGCACGTTTTAATTGTTGCCCATTAAGGGTTGAATTATAGGAAAGCAACAACGCGGCAGCACCAGAAACCATAGGTGCGGCAAAAGATGTACCGGAAAACATACCATAGGCATAATAGGGGTTATATGTCCCATTCTCATCATAAGCTAATGAATACAATGAATGAATATCACTACCCGGAGCAACAACATCTACTTCAACTTCACCAAAATTGCTCCAACTATTAAGTTCATCCACCTCATTTGAAGATGCTACAGCAATAACATTTGGAACATTTGAAGAAGATGGATAATGCCTTAAGGTTTCTTCTAATTCATCAATATTTTCACCATCATTGCCAGATGAGCACACGGCTAAACCTTTGTAATTGTTTAGCGCATCACAAAAGGGGTCTTCAATAAAGAAACCGCCCAGACTCAAATTAATTATAGGTATATCGTTAATTGTAGCATAGTTTATAGCTTCTATTATTGAAGCCACACTCAAATTTTTTTGACCATTTATATAGATACTTACTTGAAGAGGAACAATTTCAATACCAGAAGCAATTCCACATACGCCAATTTGGTTATTAGTTGTCGCTGCAATAACCCCCGCAACAGCAGTACCATGACTAAAATAAGGTATCATATCAATACCATATTGATCATAATCATAACAACCATCATCATTTGTTATTGTATTATCATTATAAAAATCATATCCTTGTACAAGACTTGATACTAAATCCGGATGTTCTAATACTCCAGAATCAATAACACCAACCTTAACATCGTTTGAACCGGTTACAATATCCCATGCATCTACTGCCTTGATTTTTTGCAAAGCATATTGCTCGGAAAAATATGGGTCGTTAGGGGTTGAGGTGGTGAACTCAATACCAACATACTCAGGATATGCTCTAAATACAAGGTAGTTTGTTTCAAGTTTTCTAATACAACTCAAAACATCTTCTTTACTATCGGTATTAAGTTTGATTTGCAATATGGTTTTATATTCCTCAATATTCAACATAGGATATTCCTTGTTGGTATCTATTGGTTCGGGATTTTTAACCTCAACAATATACTGTGAAATTTCGGGGAAGTCTTGAGCAGTGAATACTCTTTGGAAATCGCTGTATTCGTGACGAATCGTAACAAGAACTTTATCGACACTAAAATTTTCATCAATTGTTGATTTGCAAATGTTTTCTAATGGTACTTTTACCTCATTTGACATTTCAGCCATAGTCTGCACCATCGTCATAGACATAATCAATAAGGCACTTAAGAAAATTGATAGAACTTTTGAATGCTTTTTCATATAAATTCCTCCTAATACTCCCCTATATTCATTATACACAATTACCATTAAATGTAAACCCGTCAAAATAGCCAATTTTTTTCTTGATTTTTGGTAATTATTACCAACGGTTCTTTGCTGATAATTTTGTATTTATAGGCATTATAATAAATTTATTCAATTATTGCGGTTAAAACGGTTATATCGTCCCTGTGTTTTTGGTTACCTGCCCGACGTTTGGCATAATCGGCTATGTGGTGGGCAAGGTCGGTGGCGGTGCCGTTTTTGAACACCTCTAACTCAACCCCTATCCAATCGGAGCCCTCACTTAAAGCCCCGTCGCTGACCATTACGATTTTATCCCCTTTAGAGAGCATAAGTTCCGATTTATCAAAGCCCACGTCCTGAAGTATTCCTGCAGGGAGGGTTTCCCCCTCAACAATACAGGTTTTGCCTTTTCGACAAACTATGGTTTCGGGAGCACCTGCTTTGTAAAATTCCGTTGCACCTGAAAAAAGGTCAATTACCGTTACGTCAAGGGTTGCTAAAGATTCATCCCTCGATTTATACATCATTGCGGAATTAACCACCCTTAAAGCACAGTCCATTCCAAAACCTGCCTTAATCAGCCGTGTCATAAGGCCGCAAGCCATTGTACCATCCACCGCGGCACGACCGCCTGAGCCCATTCCGTCGCTCAAAATCATAACCGCCCTGCCCCTTGTGTCTACAAAACAGGATGCCGCATCACCACACACGGTATTGCCCTCGCTATTGACGTGAACAATACCAAAATCCACATTATATACCGCCTTTTCGTTAAGGGTTAAAAGACAGTATGAACCAACCTTTGTAACGGTGGGGATATCGAACTCTCTATCGCTCACCTTTGAAAGTTCACGAAGCAGGATTGCTCGGTTAACCCTCTCCCCTACGGGAATTTCCATGCGAATTTCTGCCGAAAGTCGACCGTATTTATCTATTTGACAGGCAATATCGGTGGGGGTAATTCTCGCTGCTCGAAGGGCGGTTTCAAGGCGGGATGCAGTTATTGGGTCAAAGGCGTATGCCTCTTCAAACTCCTTGGCAAGTTCAAAAAGCATTTGGGACATTCCATCCATTTGCTCGGATATTACCGTCCTTACTTCGTTTAGACGTTTATCTGCCGCCTCTGCCGCCATAAATGCGGAAAAATTATTGCTTAATGCCTCTAATATCTTTTCGGGATGGGCACATTTATCTAAAAATTCCTTTGGAAAATCATCCGCCGATACGGAGTTGTGATTACGCAAACTTTTTACTGCCGATAACAGTGCGGTGAGGGTTTGTCCTCTGCTTGTTTCCCAACAGTAAATACGAAGTCCGCATCTTGAACACACCTTATCCTCGGTTTTTGTGAAAACGGAGTTAAAATCCCTCGTTTCCATTTTTGAAAGTTTTTCCGATACGTTTTCTACGGTGGAGGCAACGTCCCCTAAAGCATCGGAGGCAAATTTAAGTCGCATAACCACGTTTTCTCTCATTCCGTCTGCATCGTGAAGCTCTGCAGGCGGTACAAACATTTTCGAAACTTTAGACGTAATGGATTTTGGAATAATTACAAACAATGCCGTGGCAATTGCCACCTCGTAGAGAAAAATCAGGGTGTCGTATCCGTTATATGCACCTACACACACTATTCCGTTGGCAAGTACAAAGGCAACTGCGGTGCCGAATCTTCCCGTAGCACCAAGCACTCCCGACATAAGTCCACCTAAACTCATTCCTGCGGCGGCAAATATCATATCCTTATTTGAAACGCAAAGGGTGAGCCCTGCGCATATTCCGCTAATCGCACCACCCTGTGCCCTGCCGTATCGGGCGGATATAAGCACAACCATTATTGCCACAATTCGGGGAATAGATATATCGGCTATTGTCAGCGGATATATTGCCATAAGGCAAAGCATTGCGGAAATTATTGCCGAGGTGAGTTCAATTTCTGAAAAAGGGGTATGGGCGGTATCTTTGGATAACGCATCAAATGTTGTGGAGAAAAAATATGCTGCACCGCCCGAAAGGAGAGCATCTCCTAAGCAATAAACAATATTGATGGGATTTGCATCACTCATTACTGCGGAAAGTATCCCAAGGGTTGCCACCGACACAAAAGCAACCGTTGCCGACATTATATTTCGCCCGTTTTTGCCTAAAAATCCCGAGAAAAACCACCTGATAGATATGGCAAGTAATACCGCCGCTATGTATTTGAATTCCCCCTCCCCCGATATCATATATCCTAAAACCGCACCGATGGCGGAAATCGGGGTATAACTTAGAGGCAACGCCGATGTAAATGCGACCCCAAAGGGGGCAAAGTCCTCAAATATTATGCTGTTTGCGAGCATAAAGGATATTATTCCCCCTGCGGTTTGCACAACAAGTAATTTTAATATATCTACATATTGATTCCCTTTTCTTATGACTTCCTTTATCACGTTTTCCACCGCCTATAATACTTTAATTTCGATTATAGATTGTATCTAATTCAAATATTGTCAAAGGCGGTTTGATTATTTTTATATTTATACACGAATTTTGTTTTTTTGTGTTTTTTGAGGAATTTTTTGTGTCACAGGGGAATAATATGTATGTTAATTTTGTATTTGGAGGACTTAATTTGACACAATATTTATTTGCATTTATTATTGGTGGCGTTATTTGCCTTATTGGTCAGTTGCTTATTGATTACACAAGACTTACCCCTGCGAGGATTTTGGTATCTTACGTGGTGGCGGGTGTCATTTTAACGGGGCTAAAAATTTATGACCCAATCGTAAAACTTGGCGGTGCGGGAGCAACCGTTCCCCTTACGGGATTTGGATACTCCCTTGCTAAAGGTGTTGAAGAAGCGGTTAATAAGGATGGTCTTCTCGGTGCTTTAACGGGAGGACTTACCGCCACCGCGGCAGGTATAACGGCGGTGTTATTATTCGCGGTTATATTCGCACTTATATCTAAACCGAAGATGAAATAAAAAGAAAAACCGTTCTCTCAATCAAAAGACCGAGAGAACGGTTTTATTATTGATGTATTTAGTCCTTTCAGGGTGGTACTACTAAACCGAACCTGTTTTGAAAGGCGGTTTAACCACTCTGCATTGGACTTCTCGCAATTTCAAAAACCGACTTTCAAAATCTTCGACCTCAAAGAGAGAAGATTTCGAGAGATTTTTGCTCAATTTGAGCGAAGTAAGGCTTTGTGCCTTGCGAGATTAAATTGGGTGAAAAGTTCCGAAATATACCTCTTTGAGGCGGTTCGGATTAGTTGTATCACCCTACTATTATACACCTTCCTTAGCTTGACGGAGAAGCTCAGCATCGGTGTAGCTGCGTTTTGCAACGTAGCCGGGGATGGGCATAAGACGTTCGTGGAGAGCGTCGATGATCCAACTTGCTTGGGGATAGAATTGTTCTTGATATTCAGCAGCGGGAGTGATCCAGTTGCGGGAACCAACAACAACGGGAGGTGCATCGAGATAATCGAATGCCAAGTTGGTGATGTTTTGAGCCATATCGTTAAGGATGTTACCTCTGGTTACAGCGTCGGAAGCAAGGATGATGCGACCGGTCTTCTTAACAGACTCGATAACCTTTTCATAGTTGAAGGGAACAACAGAACGAGCATCGATAACTTCTGCGGTGATGCCATATTGTTCACGGAGAATCTTTTCTGCATCCATAGCGGTGTAAAGGGTTGCACCGATGGTGAGAATGGTAACGTCGTTACCTTCGGTACGGATGGCGGGTTCGCCGAAGGGAATTTCATAGTAACCTTCGGGTACACCTTCTTTAACGAAACGTTCACCCATATCGTAAAGTTGTTGGCTTTCGAAGAAGCAAACGGGGTCGGTGCTGTTAAGAGCGGTGTTCATAAGACCCTTAGCATCGTAAGGAGTTACGGGGTATACAACCTTAAGACCGGGAACATGAGCACAAAGACCGGTCCAGTCTTGGGAGTGTTGTGCACCGTATTTGAAACCAACGGGAACACGGAGAACGATGGGGAGTTTAAGTCCGCCGGCACTCATTGCTTGCCATTTTGCCATTTGGTTGAATACTTCGTCACCGGCACATACGATAAAGTCGCAGTACATAAGTTCGGCGATTACACGACCACCAGCCATAGCGTAACCTACTGCACCACCAACGATTGCAGATTCAGCAATGGGGGAGTTGAAGAGACGGTTGTAGGGAACTGCTTCGGTAAGTCCGCGATATACTGCGAATGCACCGTTCCAGTCACGAACGTCTTCACCGTAGGATACGAGGGTAGGATCGGTATAGTATTTATCCATAATTGCTTCGAAAAGACCATCACGGATGTTGTATTGTCTTGCTTTGGGAACGAGGTTGCCGTTTGCATCGTATGCATAACGAACTGCTTTAGCAATCTTCTTAACACGTTCGTTTTCTTCTTTGGGTTGGAGAACATCACAGGGACGATCTTCCATCTTCTCTACCTTGCCGTTAGAGAACATAACACCTTCAATGTGTTTGGGGTTAGTTTCATAATCGGTGTAGGGAGCGATATCCAAGTCAGAAGCCAACATGAACATTCTTTGGTTACGATCGATAACGGTATTCTTAACTGCTTCAACTTCTTCAGCAGTAGCAACACCTGCATCGATAATTTGTTGTGGGAATACCTTAAGGGGATCGAGTTCTGCCCATTCTGCAACCTCATCGGGAGTACGATAAGACATAGCGTCAGAAGTGGAGTGACCAGAGAGACGATAGGTAACAACGTCGAGAAGTACGGGGCCTTCGCCTTTTTCGATGGTCTTACGTGCACGTTTGTAAGCATCGATAACTGCGAGGGGGTTCCAACCATTGATACGCTCTGCGTTCATTTGGTTCTTAGCGATACAGCCAAGACGAGCAAGGTCATCATAAGCCATGGTTTCACCCTTGGTTTGTCCACCCATGCCGTAGTGGTTGTTGTTGAAGTTGTAGATGATGGGAAGTCCGCCCTTGTATTCATCGGGCCAGAGTTCTCTGTATTGGTCCATAGACGCGAAGGTCATTGCTTCGTAAACAGGACCACGAGCAGCTGCACCGTCACCGGCGTTAGCAACTACGATACCGGGCTTTTTGTTACATTTCTTAAAGAGAGCAACACCGGTAGCGATAGGACCGGAACCACCAACGATAGCGTTGTTGGGATAAATACCGAAGGGGAGGAAGAATGCGTGCATGGATCCACCCAAACCACGGGAGAAGCCCATATCTTTTGCGAAAAGTTCGCAGGTGATACCAAACATAAAGAAGTCACGAGCCAAATCTTTAGTATTGGTAGCGGTGGTGTACTTTTTAACTACTTCGTAGTTTTTGCCGCCGTTGAATTCTTCCATAATCTTGATGAGTTCTTCATCGGAAAGTTTAGCAATAGCGGAAAGACCTTTTGCAATAACTTCGTGATGGCTTCTGTGGGTACCAAAAATGAAGTCATTTACGTCGAGGGTGTATGCTTGACCTACTGCGGTTGCTTCTTCACCGATAGCAAGGTGAGAAGGACCGGGATAGGTGAATTTTTTGTTGTTGTATTCACCTTGCAATTTGATGGATTGGAGCATAGATTCGAATTCACGAATTGCTACCATATCGGCATACATTGCGAGGAATTCTTCTTTTTTGAAGTTTTTCTTTTCGTCTGCGACAGTCTTGTTGTAGTTACAAACAGGAATGTCTTTGAAGGTAATTTTGCGTTTTGCAAATTTTTCTTCGGGTTTAACATACATTGACTTTGGCATGTTAGTACATCTCCTTTATAAAATTTTAATTATTTAATTTCAAACAGTGCTTCACGAATTGCTTCGCCCACTGTGGGATGCGGGAAGATTATTTCCTTAAGGTTATCGAGGGTGATTTCGGTTTCAATCATCATAGCTGCGCTATAAATGATTTCGGATGCATAGTTAGCGATCATATGAACACCGAGTACGCGGTTGTATTTCTTGTCGTAAACAACCTTAACAATACCGTTTCCACCTTCATTTTCTGCAACGTAACGACCTGCATAAGCCATGGGAAGATTTACAACTTCAACATCGTAACCCTTTTCTTTAGCAGATTGTTCGGTTTCACCTACAGAACCTACTTCGGGGTTGGTATAGATAACGCTGGGGATAGCATTGTATCTCATACGATCCTTCTTACCAAGGATGTTATTGATAGCAACTTCACCTTCACGGTATGCGGTATGAGCAAGCATAACCTTACCGTTAACGTCACCGCAAGCATAGAGACCAGCAACGTTGGTTTTCATGCATTCGTCGGTTTTGATAGCACCTCTGTCGAGTTCTACGTTAAGGGTTTCAAGACCGAAACCTTGGGTAACTGCACGACGACCGATGGAGCAAAGAACTTTATCTGCAGGAACAGAAACGCTCTTGCCATCTTCGGTGAAGGTAACCTTATCGGTACCAACTTCGGTAACTGCACAACCGAGTTTGAATTCGATGCCCTTCTTCTTGTAGTTTTCAAGAAGGATTTTGCTGATATCGCTATCGGTATTACCTGCGATATGGTCGAGCATTTCAACTACGGTTACCTTGCTTCCTACAGAGTTGTAGTAAGAAGCCATTTCAAGACCAATAACACCGCCGCCGATAACTACAAGGTTTTCGGGAATTTCGGTGAGGTCAAGGATTTCACGGTTGGTGAGAACAAAGCCGCTTTCTACACC
>JAFVID010000006.1 GCA_017474205.1 Clostridia bacterium
ATTCTTTCTTTTAAATTTAGGTCATTAAACTCAAAAAAGAAGAAATATAGTCCAGGTAAAATTATTAAAATTATTGACATAATAATTACAACTTTTGACTACCCAGTTTTTCTGCCAACTGCATTTGGGTTAAGTTTTGAGTTTTTCTTTGCTCGGCAATAAATAATCCAATTTTTACTTGATCCATTTTTGTTCCTCCTTTGACTTTAGTATATGATTTTTTGGGGATAAATGTAAACATACCGTTGGTTGAGTGGGGATATTTTTACCTGTATTATGATTTTTTTCTTATTATAAAATAACTAATCCAATAAATTAAGGTAAGCACACCGACTGTACCCGATAACATCATTGCCATTTGGGTTTTATTAAGTATTTCAAGCACGATAATCGCTACACACGCCAAAAAGAAATATGTGCTAAATGCCACACTCTTCGCCTTATTGGCAATGGAGATATTACGCTCATCCGATTCGATTATTTGACGTTTTTTAATTGTATCTTCATTTTTTGTTATTAACAAATATTTTCTAACATAGACAATACCAATTATAACCAGGGCAAAACCGAAGGAAGATAAAAAGTTGTTTTCGGTATTAATTATATTAAAAACTATACCTAACGCAACGCCTATAATAATATATGATATGGCGGTAAATAATCTAATCTTTAGCTTTTTTCTAAAGTCCATTTTTATTCCTCCTCAAAGATGAATATTTCTTCTATGGTTGTATTAAAGTGTTTTGCAATTTTGAATGCAAGTTGCAAGGATGCGGTATATTTCCCGTTTTCTAAGGATATGATTGTTTGACGCGTTACTCCTACCGCAACAGCCAAATCTTCCTGCGTAACACCGCATTCTTTTCTTAATTCTTTAATTTTGTTAGTCAAATAATCGCCTCCAATTAAAAGTAAAGTTAACTTTACTTTTTGATTATATAACATCGCCTTGTAAATGTCAAGTATATTTTACATTTTTTAAAGGCAAAAGAAAAAGCACATCGTTCGATGTGCTTTTTTGGCGGAGAAGGAGGGATTCGAACCCTCGAACCGCTTGTAACGGTTACACGATTTCCAATCGTGCGCGCTCGACCGGGCTACGCGACTTCTCCGAGTATACTTAAAAATATTCTTTTTTCGGTTGCCAAAGTATTATACACAATTCTTTTATAAAAATCAAGTGCTTTTTTCAAAAAATATTCTTTTTTCTTAAATATTTTTATTTTATAATTTTGTGCCAAAAATAAAGATATCCCCCAAACATAATGTTCGGGGGATTTTTTACTATTTTGATTATAAATTGTAGTATCTTTCGAACTCTGCAGGGGTGGGGATTTTGGACATTTCGGAACATTCGGCACGTTTGGTAGCAATGAATTTCTTGATGAGGTGTTCGGGGAATACTCCGCCTTGGGTGAGGTATTCGTAATCCTTTTCAAGTTCATCAAGGGCTTGTTCCAAAGAGGTGGGAAGTCCTTTGAGTTTCGCTTTTTCTTCTTCGGGAAGATTGAAGAGGTTGAAGTCATAGGGACCCCATCCGTTTGCTTCGGGATCGATTTGGTTTTTAATACCATCGATACCTGCCATAAGGATAGCGGCATAAGCGAAGTAGGGATTGCAGGTTGCGTCGGGGTTACGGATTTCGAAACGACGTTCTTCGGGTCTCTTTGCGTATGCGGGAATACGGATAACTGCACTACGGTTGGAGGTTGCATATCCAACGGTTACAGGTGCTTCAAATCCGGGAACCAATCTCTTGAAGGAGTTGGTGCTGGGGTTGGTGATAGCACAGAGAGAACCGATATGCTTAAGAAGACCACCGATGAACCAGTGAGCTTCTTTGCTAAGATGAGAATAGCCGTTATCATCAGAGAATACGGGTTTGCCATCCTTCATAAGAAGCATATGAACGTGCATACCGTTACCTGCTTCGCCCATTACGGGTTTGGGCATAAGGGTTGCAGATTTGCCGTATTTTGCAGCGGTGTTGTGGATGATGTATTTAATCATCATAGTACCGTCAGCCATTTTAGACATTTCGCCAAGTTTAGGTTCGATTTCGAACTGACCTGCTGCACCAACTTCGGGGTGATGATATTTAACGGGAACACCTGCTTTTTCAATAAGCATACACATTTCGCTACGGCATTCGTAGGAATTGTCGAAGGGTTTTGCAACGTGATAGTTCTTTTGTTTGGGAACTACGTTACCCATACCTTCAACACCGCTGTTCCAATAGGATTGGTTAGCGTCGAGGTTCATACTAATATCGTAGGGTTGAACGTTCCAGTTTACTTGGTCGAAGAGATAGAATTCAAATTCAGGAAGAATGAGCATAGTATCGGCAATACCACTGTCGCGCATATATTTTTCTGCAGCGAGGGTGATGTTACGGGGATACTGTGCCAAAGGTCTATTTTCGGGGTAGTCGATGATCATTGCGTTACCGCTCATAGAGAGGGTAGGAACTTCGCAGAAGGGATCAATCATAGCGGTATCGGGATCGGGGATAAATACCATGTCGCTCTTTTCAACTACAGCGTAGCCATAGTTAGAAGCGTCAAAGCCGATACCATCCTTCATAACTTCTTCGTTGAAGCTGTAGGCAGGAATGGTTACGTGACGGAATTGACCGTTGATGTCAACCATCTTAAAGTCAACCATTTCGATTTTTTCCTCACGGATGAGGTCCATAATTTGCTTAATTTTATCCATTTTTTCTACTCCTTTTTACATAGAAATAAAATGCATCCATATTATATCATATCTTAATTTAGTTTTTCAATAGATATGGAAAATTTTTTTGTTATTTTATGTAATTTTTTCACACAAAAAGGGAATAGGATGAACACATCCTATTCCCTTTTTTAACATTAATTTACACTGGTGATTTTTCCAACAGAAATTTGAAGAACATAGAGAGCATCAATAACATTCACATCACCATTTTGGTCAACATCGGCAATAGCTAACTGTTCATCGGTAAGTTCAATTTTGCCAACACACGCTTGAAGAATCATAAGAGCATCAATAGAGTCGGTTGCGCCGTTTTGGTCAACGTCACCTATTTCTTTGCTCAAGTTAGCAATTACTTCTTCGGCTACTTCAAGAACAGCATAGTTAGTTACCAATACTTTTTGTTCATCAGTAAGTGCTTCATAAGCAAGTCTTGCAGCAATAATTTTTTCAGCACTATCAAGAGTAACAACCTCATCAATAGCATCGATCAAATCAATAACATTTTGGATTTCTTCTTCACTATTCATCCAAATTCCATAGAGGACTTGATCTTCAGTTGCAGTGATGATAAATTCACCATTACTTGCTTCGTTATTTTCTGCCCATCCTTTAAAGGTATATCCATCCTTTTCGTAAATGGGAAGTTCAACTTCACCTTCTCCGTTTGCGAGGATATTCAATTGTGCTGGAGAATCGATATTGGTATAAAGCACAATGTTGTAGAAGGTTGCAGAAACTGTATCGGATACGTTTCCGTAAATATCTACAACGGTGAGATAGTAAGTACCTGCTACGGAAATGGTTTTGCTAACCGATACTACGTCGGTGAAATATTGGTTATTTGCATATTCCTCATTCATACCGAAATAGTAACCTGAAACACCTGCATTATCGAACATATTTAACGTAATGGTTTGAACTGCAGAGATGTTATTAGTAGAAGTTATAAGTGCGGTGGGTTTTTCATTGTCTATATTTGCATAAACGCCACCATTAGCAACATCAACGTCTACATTTGATTTGGTTTCGCTCCAATTATCTGCACCGCCATTTGCAAACACTGCAGTGTTTTCGCTATCGAACACTACCGATACCGAGGTGAATTGGTTTACATCCTGCAATACGTCAAACACAAGAATAACAATTACACCTGCGGAGGTGTAGTATGCATCCACTGCATTTTCGGGATTGTTAATAAGTTTATAGGTTTTTCTTGCATTATTAACAACGGGTGATTGAGAGAGGTGACTGATAAAGTCATTTTCGGGGATAGAAAACTCTACAAAGGATAGAACTGTTTTATCAAAGATAACGTTGTTAATTGCAATTGATGCGAAGGAGTTAGAATATCTATCCATAGAAACGGGAATATAAACTCTATCTCCTGCTTTCGCACCCTTTACTGAACCTACCGTTGCAGATACGGAAAGTTCTCTAGTCCAAATTGCAAAATAGGTTGCACTTTCGGTGGGGGTAACGGTTTTATTAGCATAGGTTTCATCAACGTCGGTTGACCAACCTAAATATTGGTATCCAACATTCACCGCTTCGGGCATATCGATAGAATTACCTGCTTTAACAATTACAAAGGGAATTGCAACGTTACCGCCGTTAGCATTAAGGGTGATTTTGTAGAAGGTAACGGGGATGGTTGCTGAAACATTACCCGAAACATCCATAACAGTTACGTAGTAAGTACCTGCATCCAAAACATCAACGGTGGAAACCTTTTTATTGGTTTCGGTGAAGTTGTTTTCTTTATAATATGCAGAGGTGCCAAAGTAGTAACCGGAGATATCTTCACCTGCGGTTGCATTGATGATAAGGGTTTGCTTGGTTGCCACGTTATTGGTGGAGGTTACCTTAAGGGCGGGTTTATTTGCTCCTGCCCACACTGCATAGAAGGTACCGCCGTTTTCTACGTCAACAACAGTTTCACCTGCAACTGCATTTTCGCTTCTTGCCCATCCCATAAAGGTATCGCCATCTTTGGTGGCAGTGGGAAGTGCGATATAGTTATTTTGCTTAACGATGATATTTGTAACACCAACTTCGCCACCGTTAGCGTTGAGAATAACATCAACAAAGGTTACCGATGCGGTTTCGGATATATTACCGTTCACATCAAAGACGTTAAGGTAATAGGTTCCGGCGGAGGTAATTTCTTTTGTATCGGATGTTGCGGTGGTATCAACCTTTTCGTTTTGAGTGTAGTCTGCGGATGTACCAAAATAATAACCTGCAACATCATTATAGGAATTAAGATTTAAGGTTACGGTTTGTGTGGGTGCAACGTTGTTGGAAGCAACAATAACACCATACAAAGAGTTAGCCACCTTAAGATTATTCAATGCCTCTTCCGCTTCAAGAAGGGTGGGAAGATTTTCGACCTTTGATTGTTGACCCGCGGTGAACTCATTTTCATAGATATCAATGCAATCCAAAATTGCAAACTCATCTTCGAGGGTAACTTCACCAATAGCATCAATGGCATCCATAAGAGCATAAACCTCTTGCCACAAAGCATCTAAAGCTACAAAAGCATCATCGAGAATTGCTTTTTCTGCTTCTACTTCTGCTTTTTGAAGGTCGGTGAAAGACTCATAAAGTGCTTTGGAATTATTGAGGGCTTCGATATCCTCATCCAACAAATCGACCTCACCAAGATCGTTCATTGTTGCCTTGAATGTTGCTACATCGGCAACCATTTTGTCATAGGTTGCACGGGCTTCGGTAAGGCGATTATAGTTTTCTACCGCACCCTTTTGAGGTTCGGTAAGGGCATCATATTTTTCTTCGGTGGCGATAATAACGTCGCCATCATCAATATCAATGGGATAAAGTGTTTCGATTTCTGCTTCAAAAGCATCTATCATATCCTTGATATTTTGCAAGGTTTCTTGTGCAGTAGTAAGAACATCAATATTTTCTACGGCATCTTTTTGTGCTTCGGAAAGGTCATCGTATGCATTTACTGCATTATTGATTGCATCTTCCCTATCCACATCAACGGTTCCAATGGCGTTAATAAGTTCTTCTACGGCGGTGATTTCAACTTCAAACTCTGCGATTCTTTCTTCGGCAGAAAGAAGAATTGCAACATTAGATACTGCATCTTTTTGAGCATCGGTAAGAGCTTCAAACTCGGCTCTTGCATTTTCAACCGCTGCCTTTTTGGCGTAGGTTACGTTGCCAATATTTCCAATAACTGTTTCTACTGCGTCCACCTTGGCTTGTGCTTCGGCAACGGCAACGATAGCATCAAGAAGGATTTGCTCGTTTTCAAGAAGTCCTTTTTGAGCATCTGTAAAGGTATTGTATATTGCATTTGCGGCGTTAACTGCATCTGCACTATCCACATCAACGTTGGTTTCGGGGATAGTGGTGGAAATTTGAATATCAAGAGCTTCTACTTCGCCAATCATAACGTCAATACGATTACGGGCATTGAGAAGGGTTTGATATTCAGTTTCGACTGCAGCTTTTTGGCCATCGGTGAAACCAGCATACATGGTTTCTGCACTTACAATAATGTCAAGATCATCTACGTCAACTTCGCCGATACTTTCAACCAATTCTTTAAATTCAGCAACTTTAAGTTGCAACTCAGCGATATATTCGCCTGCGGATACCAAAACATCGTAATTGGTTACTTCTGCCTTTTGAAGATCGGTCATTTCATTGTAGGTATTGTTAAGTTCGGCAAGATAAGCAATGTCTGAAAAATCGAGGGTGTCGATGTCGAGAGCACCGATTGCGGCAACGAGATCTTCAACCTCTTTAACCATTGCGTTATATTCGCTCAAAGCATTTGCAAGGACTACATCGTAGGTAAGTCCTTCGGCATTTGTGCCAAGTAATGCTTGTAATTCGGGGGAAAGATCGTTATAGGCGTTAGTTGCTGCTTCGATTTCATCAAGTTTATCTAAATCAACGGGGAAACAAGCATCTATAAGGTCTAATACACTAAACGCCAAAAGTTTTGTGTAATCTTCATAAACCGCCGCCTGTTGCCCTGCCGTGAATCCTTGGTAGGTGGAATTCAGGGCATTGACCGCATCCATATCTCCCGGCTGTATATTTTTTATTGATTCTCTAAACTGCGTGACTTCGGATTCTAACCGCGCGTATTCCGTCTCGGCCGCCTGCAGTATCGCCAAATGTTCCGTCGCCCAATTCGTTGACGTCAGCGTACTATCGTTAAACGCTTCTAACGTGGTATAAGCAGCTCTTGCGGCATCAATTTTTTCTTTAGAAGCAGAATCGTAATCTACGGTTCCAATAGCGGCTGCCAATGCTTTGAAATCGTTACCTGCAGTTTTCATATTTCCAATAGTAGCTTCTGCAGTAGTAAGGGTTGAGTAGTTGCCTACATAACCTCTACGGGTAGAATTAAGTGCATCGTAAGAAGTTCTGGCACTTTCAACATCACTTCTCTTAGACCAAGTAATGGTACCAAGGTTATTTATAGCACTAACAACAGGGCTTGCTGCCTCTTGATGTTCTAATTTTGTAAGGGCACCAGCAACACCGCTATAATTTCTTGCATCGGTGCAAAGAGCATTGTAGGTCTTTCTTGCGGATGTAATTGAATCAATTTCGTTTGAAGTAACAGAAGTGCCGATATTGTTAACAGCGTTTATAAATGCTGTTGCAGCATTCTTCACATTATTGTTATATGTATTTTGTCTAGAGGTAAAAGTTGAATACAAACTACTAATGTTTGCATTGTTTTTAATATTGTTATTATCCAATGCGTTATAAGCATTTGCTGCCGTTGTTATTTGTGTATCTGCAGTATTTGTAGCAGCAGTGGTGGTGATTGCATTTACAGCATTTTCAAAAGCTTGGGCTTCTTTATCGTACTGCACTTGGAAAGGCCAAATGTGATCACCAAATTCGTAAAGTCCACCACCATAATACATATATGTTCCGTATGCTTTACCAGCCATAATAAACTGTGTGCCTGAACCTGCATAGTTGGGGTGAGTCCAAGCCCATTGGAAATAATAGGTTGTACCAGTGGGAACGGTAGGAATTGTAGTGGTACCGGAAATATCCCAAGTGTGCCAACCGTTAGTTGCAGAAGGCGCCCAGTTATTACTAAACAAAATGTTGTTGTTTGCTGCATCGGCATTATAACGAATACGATAGGTTAAATATGCCTGACCTGTGGGGGCAGATACGCTGGAAATATAAATATGTGTACTAAGATAACGCACGTATTTAGAGGTTGTTCGGAAAGCTTGAACAGGAATCCAAGCACCACCGCTCCAACTTGAGCTATCAATATTGGTGCATTCACTAGCGTTTGGACTATTGGCGATGGGATGCCATCTTTGTTGACCACTAAAGTCGGTCCAAACATCACCGGTAAAAACGTTATGTGCTTTTTTAGATTGATCGTTAACTTGTTCTAAACTAGTTGTGGTAACAAATTTAGAGTAAGTAACATAATAATCTACTATGCCTTGGTTTTGAACAAAATAACTTAAGGTAGAGGGAACAATAGCCTCATCATAAAATTCTCTATCGCCATTAAGAATAAATTCGGTATCAAAAGTAAAACCGAAATTGCAATCGAGAAGATTTTCTGCAAGTGTGAATTTCAAGGTAAAGATATCTCCACCTTTATTTAAGGCGTAATTATCATTAGCATATCCTTCAACAGTACAATAAGGTCTATTGATATCTACATTTTCGCGGTTGAGAGCATCGGTATTTACAGCGAAATTAAAATGCTCCTTTTCTTCGGGGGAAAGATTGTTCTCAAAGGAGTTTTCAACAAAAGAGTTGATTGACATAGTGTCAAAATGATAATAGATATCAAAACTAAACTCGGATAGGTTAGCGTTTTCAGGAATAGAAAACACCATATCTACTTCACGGGTTTCGTTATTGACTTCAAGGCGTACATCCACCTTGATTTCGGTTTCGGCGGCACAAAATACCATGGCGGATGCCATCATAGTAAGTGCCAAGAGCAAGGATAAAACTTTTTTCAACATTTATAATACCCCTCTTTCCATAATGGTACATAGTCATTATACTATATAATATCAAGAAATGCAAGGAGAAAGTGAAGAAAATTTAGATAATAAATAATAGATAATAGAGAATAGATAATAGATATTTTGGAGGAAGCCAAAAAAGAGGGAAAAGCGGATAAAAAACAATAAAAAACGCCCGCAAATTCGCAGGCATTTTTGCATAAAAGTTAATCTATTTGTTTTCTTTGGCGGTGTTTAAGGTTGATACGAGTATTCGTTTTATTTCAAGACAATCAGCAATCAACGATTCACCCTCAACTTGTGTAATATACCCAGACATCATAAGGAGCCTAAGCCAATATTCAGTTTCGGCAGTTTCTTTAAGAGCTATATGCAGCTTTGCAATAAAATCCGCTTTACTCACACCATATATCGCCTCGTTCGCATTTGCGCCAATGGATGTGGCACTACGAACAATTTGTTTTGAAATTATATATTCGCTCTTTTGTTTTGTGAGATATTGATTCAATTTAATTATTCTAGCTGCAAAATGCAATGATTTTTCAATCAAAATACTCTCTTTTGCCATATTGCACCCCTCAAATATCTATTATATATTATCTATTCTCCATTATCTATTATCTAACATTTTTGATTTTTTCAAAAATGTTATTCAGCCAGTCGCCTTCAAATTCTTCGATATTTCCTTTGTCACAGGCGGAGGCAAGTTTGGGATCGATGGGAAGTTTGGCAACGGTATCTATTCCGTATTTTTTCGCGATTTCGTCTATATGGCTTTCACCAAACACCCTTATTTCTTTTCCGCAGTCGGGGCAGGTGATGTAGCTCATATTTTCAACCAAGGCAAGGACGGGAATATTCATAAGTCCTGCCATTTTAACCGCTTTTTCCACTATCATTCCAACAAGTTCTTGGGGTGATGCAACAATGACAATTCCATCAACGGGGATAGATTGGAAAACGGTGAGGGGTACGTCACCCGTTCCGGGAGGCATATCAATAAACATATAGTCAACGTCGCCCCAAATAACATCGGTCCAAAATTGTTTTACGGTACCTGCGATGATGGGCCCTCTCCATACTACGGGGTCGGTTTCGTTTTCGGTGATAAGATTTAATGACATTACACCGATTCCGCTCTTGGATTCTACGGGAATTACCGCTTCGTTGGCGATGGTTGCCTTATCTTTAAGTCCAAAGGATTTTGGAATAGATGGGCCTGTGATATCGGCATCCAATATTGCGGTGTTAAATCCATCTCTTCTACTCATTACCGAAAGCAAAGAGGTTACCATACTTTTACCTACTCCGCCCTTGCCACTTACAACACCAATTACCTTTTTGATGTTGCTCATTGCGTGGGGTTTTTCGAGCATACTTTCTCTTGTGCGTTCACTGCAGTTTTTTGAACAAGATTGACAGTTGTGGGTACAGTTTTCGCTCATTTATTTTTCCTCCAAATAGTTATTTTTTTATTATCAATGTATCTCTTGCCTCTTTGACCAAAAGGCCTATAAGCACCCAAAAAATGGGTGTAATTATTACTATGCTGAAGCTAAAGAATGCTTGGAACACATATCCTAAAACTGCGGCAAAAAGCACCAAAACTCTTGGATTTTTTGCCATTGTTTTTACCGATAAATATGCGGTGCTTAATAAAAATCCTAAATAGGTTAAAAGTCCTGCAAGACCGCTTGTGCAAAGAATGTTTATGTATTCATTATGTGCAAAATCAAGGTTTTTATTTTGATAATAATTATATCCTACTTCCTTTGTAAATTCCTTAAAACTTTTAGCAAAGGTGCCTGTTCCTGTGCCAAATATAAGATTTTCTTTTGCCATTTTTAAGGAATATTTCCAAATTGCTCCTCGGTGAGAACCTGCGGTTTCGTTAAGATGCCCTCGAGTTAGTTCATAGAGGTCATACATAACTCCGCTTTGAGCGGTAGGAACATAGATAAATCTCAAATATATAAATGCACCTATCACGCATAAAACCTCTGCCAAAACGATGCATAAAGATACAACCAAAAACGGTTTTTTAATCTTACTTTGCTTTGCTTCTTTTTTAGATTTTTTCGTCTTTCTTTTTGGTGTGTTTTTTATTTTTCTTATAACTATGGCGGATATAAAAAGTACCAAAGCAACAACTAAACACACAAAAAACATAGAGGTTGCATCTAATTCGGTAAGGGTCTTTTTATCCCTTTCTATGTAGGTGTAGGTTACCGTACTGCTAATACCAATTACTAAAATAATCGCGGATAAACTTTCTAATATCCTGCATATATTCTCAACTGAACGGGTGAATAGCGGTATCATTACAAGCAACACCGCAACTAACGTTACCTTAAATAATTCTACCTCTATTTTAAGTCCTACGTAAATAGAAAGGCACAAAACCATAAGGAATATATATCTTATGTTTTTTTCAAAAACACTATATGCTTTGATAATATCTTTAGCGCCCTGTTTTTCTATAAATTTTGGGGGATTCTCTCCCGATTCAAAGGAAAAAAGAACGTAGGCCGCCCACATTAAGGGCCATGCCATACTCAAATATCCCGCCATCATATCTACGTTACCGATGGTGGCAACAAAATGATTGTAATGACCTTTATATGCCCCTTTTGGATACAAGTTAAAAAGATTTGTACCACCCAACTGGATAATAGTTATGATGCACATTATCCCCGTAGTGAGGGCAAAAACAATAGCATACCATTTGCCGAATTTACCGTGCCTTGCCGTGAGCCAGAAAATCAACATATATACGATGATAAAGAGAATTCCGTCAAATCGCCCTGCACCAAAAAGCAAAACACTTAATCCCGATGAGTTTTTTAATCCTGCATAGGGTGATAAAAGACAACTAATTGCAGTGAAAACAAGCATTAAAAGCAAAAACCAATCGGGGAAATAAAGGGATGATAATCCTCTTTTAATGGATATCTCAGGTCTTTTACCTTCGGTGAAAGCGGTAATGTAATTAACAAGTAAAGCAATAGCAAAAAAGGCGGTTATTGCAATAAAGGTTACGCATTTTGTGAGGGTGATATTTGAATATCCGTTTAACACAAATAAAGGGAAAAAGGTGAACATTAAAAGGACGTACATTCTGCCTTCCACGTCGGTATTGCACATTTTCCGCATTATATTCCCTCCTTTTGATATCTTTTTAATTTTATCAGTAATGGAATGAATTGTCAATAAAAATCAGCCCTATTGGGTTAATAGGGCTGAGATTATTTTTATTCGCTTCTGAGTGCTACTACAGGGTCTTTCTTTGCGGCGCTGCGGGAGGGGATTATTCCCGAAATCAAGGTGAGAAGCATACTGATTGCCACCAAAACTACGGCAACGGGTATGGGTAGGTATGCGCTCAAGTTATTTATTCCCGTAAGGTTATGAAGGATAATATTGATGGGGATGCAAAGCAAATAGGTTATTAACACACCTAAAAGTCCCGATACAAATCCAATAATAACCGTTTCGGCATTGAATAGTCCCGAAACATCCTTTTTAGATGCACCAATGGCACGAAGGATACCAATTTCTTTGGTACGCTCTTGTACCGAGATGAGGGTGATTACACCTATCATTATTGAAGATACCACGAGAGATACCGCAACAAAGGCGATAAGCACATAGGTAATGGCATTGATAATGGTGGTGATTGAGGACATCATTATACCAATGTAATCGGTATATTTTATTCTTCTCATTTCATCAACGCCCCTATTATAGGCATTGATTTCATCCTCAATAACATCCTTATTTTCAAAGGATGATGCGTAGATATTTATGGTAGAGGGAGAATCTGCATCTACATATCCCAAGGTTGAAAGGTTGGTTTCATAATCGGTGGGGGCAAATTCAAGGACGTTATCGTAAAAAATTCCGCATTGTTCGGCTGAATAGGACTTCATTTCGAACTCTAACATATATACAAGTTGAGCAGCCGACATACCGCCCATTTGTCTTTCTACCCCTGCGGCATATTGGGCTTTGTATCCTTCAATGGCGAGTTTTTTGAAAAAGTCCTTTATTTCGTCATCCTTCATAGAGGTTACGTAGTCCTCTATTTCGGCTTTGTTCATTCCCATTTGTTCGGTAAGGGATGCAATGAGAGAGGTTTCCATTTCTTCCCTTGTCATAGAATTTATCGACTGTTCAACGGTTTTATTCATAACCCCTTCGTCGGGAATGCTCTTAATTTTAATATAAAGTTCTGCTTTTTTCTTGGCATCAAGTTTAGATACGTAATCTCTGAAATATACTTCCTTCTCTTTATCGGTCATATCACCTGTGCTTTCATCGAAGGGAAGTCCTGTGAAAATATCGGTATTTGGGCTATCGAGTTGTGCCTTGATGGCATCTTTGCCCTTGGCATTTTCCATAACAAAAGAGGTGAGTTTCCCTGTATATCCAATGGAGCCGGTAAGCATTGCCGATACGGCATCTTCATTGGGACGGATAATTCCCGTTACCTTAAGGGCTATGCCGTTATCGTAAAGGAATTTAAGTCCTGCATCGGTATCTCTTAAATCAACGTAGGTATTGGTGTTTTTATCGTATTTGAAACAATCGGAATTGAGAATGGTGCGGAATTCTTTTTTGCAAATATCTTCATAACTCCAACTTTCCGATTTGTAGTCAATATCTTTGCCGTTAATGGCTGCATCGGCAAGGGCATCAATATCTTTTTTTGATTTAAGTCCTAAGGCATACAGTGCCATATCGTCGATTTCGTTATTCTCATCAAGGACAAGAACGATTTCGTTGTAGTTTTGGGGCCAGTTACCATATACAACGTCGTATTGTTTTTTTAGTATGGGATTTATGGTTTCTCCGTTTTCACCCGAAAGCATTTCTTGCCAGAGTTTGACTCCGCCACCCATGGGGGACATCATAGACATCATACCGCCTTGGTTTGACCCTTTAGTATTGTTCCCCATTGACATAAATGCACTAACATCCATTCCAAGATGTTCAACCATAAGTTCCTGCATAAGTTCGGTGGAGTCAGAACGAATGATGGTTCCGTCAACGTTTTCGGTATATATAAGAAGGTCAAAATCGTAGGTGTATTGAATACCGTTTATAGCGGCCGAGAGGGTTTCATCTCCTGTTTGGTCGTTGGATTTTTCTTCAAGATGTTTCTTAAATGATTTAAGGTCGTTGTCGATAGTATCGGCATTGTTATATGCTTCGAGAAGGTCAAATATCATACTCTTTTGATATACTGCATCATTTTCGTGTTGTTCTTTTGATGCGGCAACACCCATAAAGGTTTCCATAAGAGAACCGATATCCATACTTTGTGCTTCTAATGTTAAGGGGTATGAAGAAAGGGTATCTTCCTGAACTGTGTTAATATATACTGTGGTGCCTTGTGATACCGCATAGATAAGGGCAACACCGATTATACCGATACTTCCCGCGAAGGAGGTAAGGGTGGTTCTTCCCTTTTTGGTAAACAAGTTTTTGAGGGATAATCCAAAAGAGGTGAAAAGAGACATTGTGGGTTTCTTTTCTGCCTTCGCTTTTTTCTTGTTTTCGGTTTTTTCTACTGCGGGTTTAAGGGTCTCTATCTCTTCATCGGTTAAGGGCATTGAATCATCGATGATAAGACCATCCAACATTTTTATAGTACGGGTGGCATATTTTTCTGCCAAATCGGGGTTATGGGTTACCATTATAACAAGGCGTTCTTTGGATATCTCTTTAAGGATATCCATAACCTGAATGCTTGTTTCGGTATCAAGGGCGCCGGTGGGTTCGTCAGCCAAGATGATATCGGGATTGTTAACGATTGCACGGGCAATAGCAACACGTTGCATTTGTCCGCCCGACATCTCACCGGGGCGCTTGTTTATTTGCTCCCCAAGACCAACATCCTCAAGGGCTTTTTTCGCTCTCGCTCTTCTCTCCTTTTTGGAAACGCCCGAAAGGGTAAGGGCAAGTTCAACGTTACGAAGCACCGTTTGATGAGGAATGAGATTATAACTTTGGAACACGAAACCAATTGAATGGTTACGATAGGTATCCCAATCTCTATCCTTAAAATTTTTGGTGGATTTTCCGTTTATAACAAGGTCTCCCGTTGTGTAGTGGTCAAGACCGCCTACGATATTTAGCATGGTGGTTTTACCGCATCCCGAAGGGCCGAGTATTGCTACAAACTCGTTTTTGCGAAAACTAAGGTCAATTCCTTTTAATGCTTTGACCGTCTCCCCTGCACAAGGGTAATCTTTTGTTATGTTTTTAAGTTCTAACATAAATATATCTTCCTTTAATGAAATATAAAAACATTCTCCTATTATATATCGCTATTATAAATGTAAAAAAATGGTTTTTGTTTCTATTTTAGAAAAAAGCTCTATTGTTTACAGTAATTTAATTATCTTTTTGCCATTTTTCTCATACAATAATATAGGCGGTTTTAAAAAAATGTATTCTAAATTTTTTCAAAAAAGTGCTTGACAAATAAAAAAAGGTGTGCTATCATTCCCCTTGTAATAAAGGCAATGACGAAGACGGTTGATTAAATGAGTCTTAAGAGAGTTGACGGTTGCTGCGAGTCAATGGCAAGTTTTTTCAATAACCCATCACTTCCGAGCCGGTTGGCCGATATGTAGGTCATCCCGAGAAACTGCATCGTTAAAGCAGAGGACTTGTTAGAGTCTGCAGAGTGGCGTGTAAACGCAATTTGAGTGGTACCGCGGATAATTTATAGTATTTATTCGTCTCAAACAAACCTTATGGATTGTTTGAGGCGTTTTTTATTTTAATTTTAATTTTTTCTGAAAGGAGCGTTTTACCATGAGTTATCAATTAAAAGAGGTGGCAGCCCGAATTCGTGCTTTGCGTGAAATTTCCGGTGCTTCGCAGGAGGAAATGGCCAACATTACCGGCACTACTCCCGACGAATATGCCAAATTGGAAGGCGGTGAAACGGATTTCGGTTTCAGTTTTATCTATAAGTGTGCCGATTATTTCGGCGTTGAAATGAAAGATCTGCTTGAGGGTAACAGCCCCAGTCTTTCTCTTTATACCGTTACCAAAAAGGGAGAGGGGCTTCCCATTGTTAAGGATACAGGTTTTGTATATAACAACCTTTCTCCCCGTTTCAAGGGCAAGGCGGTTGAACCCTTCTTTGTAACCCTTCCCTATTCCCCCGACAGTCAGCCCGTATTCAGTTCCCACGAAGGTCAGGAGATTGACGTTGTTATTAAAGGTCAGGTTGCATTTTATATTAACGGAAAGACCGAACTTTTAAGCGAAGGCGATACCGTTTATTATAACAGTTCTTATCCCCACGCCCTTGCGGCAGTAGGTAAGGATGCCGAAATTTATGCATTCGTTGTAAAAACTACCGCCGACGGCAAACCCGTTGAACAAATGGAGATTGAGCCCGTCGTTTCGGTAAGTGATGACTATATTAAGGGTAATTCGGTTGCAACAGGAACCGTTGCCGATAACTTTATTGAATCATCCTATGATGAAAACGGTGTCTTCAACGGCATCACATTCAAAAATGATGATAAATTCAACTTCGCCTTTGACTGTGTTGATGCTATCGCCGAAAAGAATCCTGACAAACTTGCTATGATGTGGGTGGCTAACGACAAAACCGATCGTCGTTTCACCTTTAGCGATATGAAAAAATATTCGGCAAAAACCGCCAACTATTTTGAATCTTTAGGAATCAAAAAGGGCGATACCGTTATGTTGGTGCTTAAAAGACATTATCAATTCTGGTTCTGTATGCTGGCACTTCATAAGATCGGTGCAATCGCTATCCCTGCTACAAACCAACTTGTAGAACACGATTTTGAATACCGTTACAAAGCCGCCAAGGTTAAGGCAATCGTTTGTACTGCAGACGGGGAGGTATCTACCGAAGCCGAAAAAGCAGCTAAAGATTTCCCTGATATGGTTAAGGTGCTTGTGGGCGGTAAAAAAGAGGGTTGGAACGACTTTAACGTGGAAATGGAACGTTTCAGCACCCATTATTTCCGCACCGAAAAGACACCTTGCGGTAATGATCCTATGCTTATGCTCTTTACATCGGGCACAACGGGATATCCCCGCATTGCAACCCATTCTTACAAATATGCTTTAGGTCATTATACCACTGCAAAACACTGGCACAACGTAAAGCAAGACGGACTTCATTTTACCATCTCCGACACCGGTTGGGGTAAGGCACTCTGGGGTAAACTTTATGGTCAATGGCTCTGTGAAGCCGCCACCTTTACCTATGATTTTGACCGTTTCCATTCTGAAGACATTCTTCCGATGTTCAAGAAATACGGTATTACCACCTTCTGTGCTCCTCCCACTATGTACCGTTTCTTTATTAAGGAAGATTTATCTAAATATGACCTCTCCTCTATCGAGTATGCCACCACCGCAGGTGAGGCACTTAATCCCGAGGTGTTTAACCAATTTAAAAAGGCAACCGGTCTTACCATTATGGAGGGATTCGGTCAAACCGAAACCACCCTCTCCATCGCCAACTTTGTGGGCTCTACCCCCAGAATCGGCTCTATGGGTAAACCCAGTCCTCTTTATGATATTGCTATCCTTGATCCCGACGGAAACGTTTGCAAGACCGGTGAGGTTGGTGAAATCTGCATCCGCACCAGTGAGAGGGTTCCCTGCGGACTCTTCATTGGTTACTACCTTGATGAGGAAAAGACCAACGACGTTTGGCACGATGGTTATTATCACACCGGCGACCAGGCAACCATGGACGAAGAAGGATATCTTTGGTACGTTGGCCGTATTGATGACGTTATCAAATCTTCGGGATACCGCATTGGACCCTTCGAAATCGAAAGTGTTATTATGGAACTCCCCTACGTTCTTGAGTGTGCAGTTACCGGTGCTCCCGACCCTGTAAGAGGTCAGGTAGTTAAGGCAACCGTAGTTCTCACCAAGGGTACCGAGGGCAGTGAAGAACTTAAAAAGGATATCCAGACCTACGTAAAGACCCACACCGCTCCTTACAAATATCCTCGAATTGTGGAATTTGCTACCGAACTTCCCAAAACTATCAGTGGTAAAATCCGTCGCGTAGAAATCCGCAACAACGATAATAAATAATTATCCTACACTAAAGAACCGAGCATTGGTATCAATGCTCGGTTCTTTGTTTTTTATTTAGATTTTCTGATAATATTCTTTGTAGTCTTTATAACCTCTACCAATGCCTTTAGTTCTTCACCTGAACAATCGGAAATAATGTCATCAATTAACGCTACCGACACATGACTGTTTTTTACAATACTTCCATACACCAATTCATCAAGAGAACATTCCAACACATTTGCAATATTGACCAAAGTTGGCAGACTAAGTTTTGTTGCTCCACGCTCAATATGAGAAATATTAGATGGTTCCACATTAGATTTTTCCGCAAGTTTTGCTTGTGTCCAATTTTTCTTCTTTCGTAGTTCTCTTATCCTTTGTCCAATAGAAACATAATCAATTAACATATTATCACCTCTCATTTTGTTATTGTATATCCGATTAGGATATGTTAGAATAGTGTGTATATCCTAAAAGGATATACACTAATATTTTTTTAATTTAGGTGATATAAATGATTTGTGCTTTTTTCGGACATAAAGACTGTAGCCAAGAAATCGAACAAAAACTTTATGAAACAATTGTAAATCTTATTTTAGAACATAATGTAAATAAGTTTTATGTTGGTAACAATGGTAAATTCGATTATATGGTAATAAGAAATTTAAGAAAACTAAAAGAACTCTACCCTTATATTGATTATTCGGTTGTTTTGGCTTATAGACCGACTCCAAACAATACGAGAAATATAGAATGGTTTGAATCTATATATCCCGAAGAATTTAGCAATTTCCCATTAAGATTAGCTATTTCTAAAAGAAATTGTTGGCTTATTGAAAATTGTGATATTGTTGTAACATACGTTCATCACTCGTTAGGTAATTCATATCAATTCAAAGAATTAGCTGAAAGAAAAAACAAATGGGTAATAAACATAGAAAAATAATTTACCATTCGTTGTGTATTTATATGCAAAAAATCCGAACGACAAAGCGTTCGGATTTTTATTATTTATTTTTCTGCTTTTTTGAAATGTTTTTTCATATAGAGCAATAGGAATATTCCAAGAAGGGGGAATATTGCAGCAATCAACATACCTGCTCTGAATCCTATTTGCTCCGACGTTAAGGAGAGTTTTTCTCCCAATTTATTTGCAAAGGACATAACGGAAATTTTATCCACCAATATTCCTAACGCTTGTGGTGCAAAGGATGCTCCGAAATCTCCTCCCGATGCCATTAATGCGTATGCGGCAACACCTACGGCGGGGATTCTTTCCTCCATTAAAATAAGGGTGCCGGGCCAAAGCATTGAGGTACAAATACCTACCAAAACGCATCCCACAAGGGACATAATCGGGTTTGGTGATAGCGCCACCGCGATATAACAAACAAGGGCTCCCACCATACTTAGCAACAGGGTTTTATAAATATTTTTACCAAATTTGCCGTATGCTGTACGGGTAAGGGCAAGTAGAATAGCGAAAAGACACATTCCTAAAATATCGCCCAAAAGTTTTGGCATTTTCAGGGCATTTTCGGTGTAGGTTGATATCCAACTTGACATGGTATTCTCTGCACATGCACCTAAAAAGATACATGCCATACAAAGTAATATGCTAACGGTTCGATGCTTTGATTTTTCACCCTTTGCTTCATCGCTCTGATCCATATTCATATCGGGAAGAGGTGAGATGGTGAGAAGTATTGACGCAACAACCGGAAGCACCGCCCAAAACAGGGTGAGATACGTCCAGTATTTTCCACCAACGAATTTTAAGAACAGGGTGCTTAAAAGGGCAACTCCTACAAAACCGTATCCATACAAAGAATGAAGAAAACTCAAATCTTTATCGTGGGTATCAGAAGGTAGTGCCGATATGGTTGGGCTTACCAAAACCTCGCCAAGACCTGATGCCACCGAAAATATGAATGTACCCACAACAAGTCCTATATAGGCATATTCAGGGAAAAGGGTGGGAACTATCGCATACACAACAAGTCCTAATGACGTAAAGAGTGGCATTGTGCGGATGGTTTTGTGTATATTAAAGTATTTGCTGAAAAAACTAAATATCAAATCTACACCAAGTTGGGTACAGAAGTTTACAAATACCAATGTTCCCAAAAGGGTATAGGATATACCATACATCTCCTTGAAGGTGGCAAACAAAAGAGGTGGCAAACTAAACACCGATGCCATGGATAAATATACGTAGTAACAGGCGTATTTAGTTAATCTGTAATTTGGTTTCATAATTTTTCATCCTTCAAAACAAAAGCCGAGTTTTCACTCGGCTTTTATTTTTTTAGTTACAATTAATTGTAATCAATACCATGTAGGTTATCGAACAACATAAAGTTAGGAGTAGATTTAAGAGAGTTATTGAAATATGTGATTCGAACAGCGTTAATTTTTGTCCAATCAGCACCGTTTACTGTAACCGTCGGACTATTCTTCTTCATAGTAACCGTATGCCATCCGGAGGGTACACCGTCTATGGGAATACTAAAGTTGAACCCGTCATCAACACCATTGGTAACAAAGTTCACCTGAAGTGTAGCAGAACCGGTAACAGGTGCGTTAGTATAGTATTGCAAAGCAAATTCATCGTAGTGTGCAATATTTACGGCACCGGGGAATTGGAAGTGTACCATACCGCCAACATATGTATTGTTAACGTTGGCTGTTACCTGAGTGAATTGAGCATTAAGACAACCATATCCGTTCATCTTGTTTGATGTTTCAAGATGTAACTGAGTACCATATGCTCCAGAGTATCCGTCAAGACTATCAAAGTTGATAATATTTCCTGTGGTAGCATTGAGATAGGTGGAAGTATTGGAATCACGGAGAACATAATAGTAAGTAATAGGATCAAGATATCTTACGTTCATACCTTTTGATTCGGCATAGGAATTGAATCCAAGCACCAAATCGCTAATCTCGGTAGGTGTTAATCCAACGGTACGATATGCACTGAAATTAATACCTGAACCCATATATGATGATGCATGACTATACATTACATCATATTGACCGGGGAATACCTGGTTCTGACAATGTACGAAGTAGGTGTTGTTGTATCTTACATTGGGAGTATAGTGGCAGTTTGTAAAGTTAAGCAAGGGTGAATATGAACTGATACTTGATGCTACGTTTTTAGTTATAGCATGTTGTGCACCATTGATAATAAATCCTGTCATATTCATACCATAACGATGGTAGAAGGGCTTACTGTAATTAGCAAAGATAGTACCTGCAGCAGCATTGCCGGAAGGTCTCTTTTCTCCCATATAAGCAAGGGCACTATCGTGGAACAATGCTTCGGGGATAATGTATCCTGCACCGCCGTCGCCACCTACAAAGTAGTCCTTAGCGGTCTTCTTTTCGTACATATAGTCAAATACCATAGGTACACGATAGGAAAGGTTGGGGTTTATACTCCACATAAGTGCCAATGTTCCGCGTCTTGGATCACTGAAGAATGTGGGAACGTTGTATTTAAGCCAAGCAGAGGAGTCATAGTCACCAACATATATGGTATAGTAGAAGGTATTTTGGTCATAACCAAAGCTTTCCATAGGAGTGGTAGTGT
The DNA here is from genome assembly GCA_017474205.1 of Clostridia bacterium. Classification (GTDB taxonomy): domain Bacteria; phylum Bacillota; class Clostridia; order Oscillospirales; family Acutalibacteraceae; genus UMGS1484. The sequence continues at coordinate 21,448 of JAFVID010000006.1, forward strand.
TTGTGTATGTGGATTTCTTAGGAACACATTTATAGTAAACCGAACCGTTACTCATTTCTGAAGGTTGAGCGGCGTCGGCCTCTTTTGCCACGTTGTAGCAGGTAATAAGTTCGGTAAATATCCATTCGAGATAGGTAGCGTGTTGATTACCAAGACTTATTTCCTTAGCATATTTACCCCACCATGGTGGGAACCCGATAAGCTGACCAAATGCACCGTTTGCACGTTCATAACGTCTTTGGAGTATGAATTTAAGGGTTGCTAAATCGGCACCAATTGATGCTTGCCCATTAACCTGTGCGGGGTCATCGGAAGCTGCCTCTCCGCCGTAAGGAAGAAGGTCAAAGAGGAACATACGACGGGCAATAAAATAGTCGTGGTTTGCAAGCTGTGCACCCTTTACTACACCGATAACACCGTTCCAACCGCATTGTTTTGCAGTTATATGGTCAGCATAGGCAGAATATCCTCTAAGGGTTGCTGCACCATCAAGAACATAGCCAAGATATTGGCTGGAACAACGATTAAAATATTTGTTTACAGCCCAAATATATGCGTCATTCTTAGCACTACCGGTACTTGCAACAGAGGTTCCGGTAATATTGGTTCCCTGTTGACCGTTTTTGAACATTCCAACAAGATTGAGTTTTACGGGGACACCTGCATTGACAAGTTCGGTGTGCAAGGGACTGCTGGCAAGAACGGGAAGATATCCGTCAACACCGCAGATGGTAGTAGCAACATTGGCGGTAGCGGGAACGTTGCCATCCCAAAGAACTATACCGCAGGACTTAATAACATCCTTAAATGTGTTATAGAAGGTTGACCAAGAGGTGATGCTTACCTGAGTAAGACCGTCACCAACCTCTGCCGCACTGGATTTACGAAGGATAGAGTCTGAATTATCGATATAATCCAGCCAAGTGGCATCAACATCTCCTCTGTCGGAGTTTGCATCGGTATAGTCGATGGTGTACATTACAGAGGTATGCTTAGAGTCCATACCAAAGTCACGGTTTACAAGACCTTGCAAGGTATGAATCAAACGATAATAGTCATAATCAATTTTACCCGAGGAGTTATAGGCCGCATTCTCGGTTATTTTGTAAAGAGTATAGGGTTTAATACTATCTGTGTTTACAACATAACTTGTATCGGCGGTGGTGTCTTTTGTATATGCACCGTTTACAACATTGGATTTGTTATAGTTTGTGATATAGTTACTGTTGCTTACACCGTAGTAAAACTTCAAGGCGTTTGTTCCCTCTTCAAGTTTCATGGAAGTAATAGACTTAGAAGAATCAAGCGAATAACCGGTATAGGTTTTCGCAGTGCCGCTTACGGTATCGCCAACATATCCGGTTTTGGTTTCAGATGCAGTGGGAGATGAAGAATATCCTGCATTTGTAGCGGCTCTGAAGTGTTGAATGCTATAGTTTACCGACATTCTTGAGAAAGAATATGTGTAGGTAACTGCGGCATTACCCGTTACCGAGGTGGGTACGGTGGTATTCCACGCGCCACCGGTATAACCGTAGTTACGGGTCATTCCTGTAGGTGCGGAAAGGGATGCAGTGGCACTCAAACTATATCCAGCACTATTTTTAAGTGTTTTGTACTGAATAATATCGGCAGTTGCACCACCTGACCATTTACCGTTAGATACCTTAAAGGTTACCTTCTTTTGATATTTGTCGGGGATATTGTCGGCAGATGTACCGTTAGTGCCACCACCAACCTTATCAATATAATATTGATCGGTAAATCCTGCAATTTTATCTACCGAATATTGAAGTACGGTCAATGCGTCGGATACTGTAACAGCGGTATCCAGACTAACGTCGGCAATATTGGATTTTTGTGTGTTGAGGGTAAGTTTGCCTACCGTGTGTTGTAATATAATAAGAGCATCAGATGAATCTACGGTTTTGTTTATATCAACGTCACCGTAGCTGAAATAATCGGTGCCATAGGTACCACTTGGGGTGGTATCCGCCTTTACAACAGAAGGGGTATACATCATTACTACCATCATAACAAGTGTTAATACGATAGAAAGTGTCTTTTTCATAATATCCTCCTATTAGTTGTATTCTGTTAATACTTCAAACCTTGTAAATTATCTAACAACATAAAGTTTGGTGTGGTTAGATTTCCATAGTTGAAATAGGTGAAGCGGATAGCTTTAATGGATGCCCAATTGGGATTGTTTGCTGTAACACTTGGACTCAATTTACTTAAAGTAACTGTATGCCATCCTGGTTGTGCTCCGTCAAGGGGAACAAGGAAGTTGTATCCATCGTCTACACCGTTAGTAACGAAGTTAACCTGAAGTGCTGCCGACCCGTTAATAGGTGAGCTTATCCAATAATCGAAGGTTATATCGTTATAGGAAGAAAGGTCACGAGCAGATGAGAAGCTATATCTAACCATACCACCAACTTGGTTAGTGGTTGCATTAGCTGTAACCTTCTTGAAGTCGGCTCTTAATGAACCTGTACCTTGGGTTATATTTGATCCCTCGATTGCAATAGAGGTATTAAAGTCGGTGGAGAATCTACTTGTGCTATCGAAGTTAAGAATAACCTCCTTGGTTACGTTTACACTAACACCCTGATTTGATGCTTTAATCAAGTTGTAGTAGGTATAGGGGTCAATGTATTTTGCAATGAGGCCTTTACCCGATGCATAGGAATTAAAGTCGGTTACTATTTGATTAATCTTTGTGGGGCTTGTATCTATAGTACGATAAGCACTGAAGTTTAGACCCGATGCCATTACAGAGTTTGCGTGGTTATACATATCAGCCGATTGACCTGTGGTTACTCCGTTATGACAATGCACAAAGTAGGTGGAATTGTATTTAACAATAGGGGTAAAATGACAGTTGGTGAAGTTAAGTTTTGGTGAGTACATACTAATATGTTTAGCAATATTCTCGGTCATATAGTGTTGTGCACCATTGATAATAAATCCTGTCATTTCAAGACCAAAACGATCATAGAAGGGTTTACTGTAATTTGCAAAGGTTACACCTGCCGCAGCATTATTTGCGGGGCGTTTTTCTGCCATATAGGCAAGGGCTTTATCGTGGAACAATGCTTCGGGGATGATATATCCTGCGCCACCGTCACCGCCTGCAAAATAATCCTTAGCGGTCTTCTTTTCGTACATATAGTCAAAAACCATAGGCACACGATAAGAAAGGTTGGGGTTGATGCTCCACATAAGGGGAAGTGTTCCTCGTTTTGCATCACCAAAATATCCGGGGATAAGCGTTTTAAGCCATGCAGAAGAATCGTAGTCACCTACATAAATAGTGTAGTAGAAGGTATTTTTATTGAAGGTTAGATTCTCTAAGGGAGTAGTATTGTTGGTGTATTTTGCCTTTTTAGGAACGTATTTATAATATACCGAACCGTTGGTCATAGCGGTCATACCTGCGGCATCGGCCTCTTTTGCCATATTGTAGCAAGTAATTGTTTCGGTAAAGAGCCATTCAAGGTAGGTTGCGGGTTGTGAACCTAAATTAAAATCCTTGGAATATTTACCCCACCATGGCGGGAAACCGATAAGTTGACCGAAAGCACCGCCTGCACGGTCGTATCTTCTTTGAAGTATCTTTTTAAGGGTTGCAACGTCGGTGCCCATAGGTGCCTGACCATTTACCTGTGCGGGGTCATCGGTAGCCGCTTCTCCTGCAAAGGGAGAAAGATCGAAGAAGAAGGCACGACGAGCAATTAAATAGTCGTGGTTATATAATTGTTTCCATCTTTCCATGGACATAAGATTTGCACTGGTGTGATTGGGATATGCTGTATATCCCTTAAGGGTAGCCGCACCGTCAATCATATATGCCACGTAGGTAGATGAACAACGGCTACCGTATTTTTCAAGCGCCCAGAGATATGCGTCGTTCTTGGCACTACCTGTACTTGCAACCGAGGTGCCTGTAATATTGGTGCCTCTTTTACCGTCTTTGAACATTCCTACAAGACTAAGTTTTACGGGAACGCCGTCATTCACAAGGGTTTGATGCAAAGGACTGTTTGCAAGAACGGGAAGATATCCGTCAACACCGCATATTGTTGCGGCTACGTTAGCGGTAGCGGGAACGTTACCGTCCCAAAGCACTATACCGCAGGATTTAATAACCTCTTTAAAGGTTGAATACAAGGTTGTCCAGTTGGTAATCTCTACGTGGGTAAGACCATCTTGACCACCTGTGGTTGTTTGACGAAGAATAGAATCCGTGGTGCTAATGTAGTTAAGCCAGGTTCCATCTGCAGTACCTTGCAAATAGGTATAAATAACCGAGGTGTGTTTTGAATCCATACCATATTCGCGGTTTATAAGTCCTTGCAAAGAATGGAAAAGACGTGCATAGTCATCATTACACATCGCATCGCTATAGCTCTTTTTAAGAGCACCGGAAGAAATACGATAAAGTGTATAGGGTTTAATACTTTCGGTATTTACAACAAAACTTGTATCGGCGGTGGTATCTTTACTATATGCATTATTTACCACGTTGGTTTTGTTGTAATTGGAAATGAAATCGGAAGCAGCTTTACAATAATAAATATTGAGAACGTTGTTTGAGGTTCCAAGCACCTTAGAAAGGGTTGAACGAGCCGAATCTACTGTATATCCCGAATAGTTTTTGGGAGTAGCAGTTACGGTCTCTCCTACCTTACCGCTTTTGGTTTCGGTTTCGGTGGGAGTAGAGGGATAGGTAGCATTACTATTTGCTTTGTAGTGATTGATCGTGTAATTAACCGCTGAAGATGTATAGGAATAAGAATAGGTATAGGTAACGGCGGTTGTTCCGCTGGTTGTTGAGGGAATGGTGGTATTCCACGAGCCACTACCATATCCTGAATTAGCGGTCATACCTGTAGGGGATGTAAGAGATACTGTACCGGTTAAATCATATTTGCCATTTTTAATGAGGGACTTATACTGAATAATATCGGCAGTAGTACCATTTGACCATTTGCCGTTTTGAATTTTGAAGGTTACCTTTTTTTGATATTTATCGGGAATATTATCGGCAGATGTTCCATTAGTGCCACCGCCAACCTTATCTATAAAATATTCGTCGGTAAATCCTGAAATTTTTTCTACAGAAAACTGCAGAATTTTCAAAGCATCAGCCGCGGTAGCATCCATATTCAACTCTACGTCGGCAACACATTGTTCTTTTACAGTCAAAGTGATTTTATCAACCGAACTTTGCAATACAAGTAAAGCATCGGTTACGTCAACGATACCGTTCATATCTACGTCGCCGTATTTTATGTAATCGGTTCCGTAAGTACCACTTGGAGTGGTACCTGCTTCAACAATAACGTGGGTAGATACTATCCCCAACATTATAGCAAGTGTTAGTATTAGTGAAATTATTTTTTTCATGGTAACACCTCTATCACTCTTTTCTTAGCAGGGTAATAAAAAAATTTGTATTACCCTGCTAACTGTTTTTTAATATTTAATCGCTTGCATATTATCAAACATTATAAAATTGGGAGATGTAGCTCCGTCATAGTTAAAATACGTAAATCGGATAGCATTGATATTTGACCAATCAGCACCATTTGTAGTAACAGAAGGACTGCTCATCTTCAAATTGAACGTATGCCATCCTGCCGTGGTTCCATCAAGAGGAATCAGGAAGTTGAAGCCATCATTTATTCCATTGGTAACAAAGTTCACCTGAAGTGCGGCTGATCCGGTAACAGGATCAGTAAACCAATAATCGAAGGATATCTCTTTGTAACCTGAAAGGTTTTGAGTAGATGGGAATTGATAGAATACCATACCACCAACCTTAGAGTCGGAATATCCGGCAACATTTGTAAAGTCGGCTCTGAGTGTTCCTATTCCCTGAGTCTTGTTGTTTGTCTCTATAGCGATATTAGTGGCATACTCGGTTGAGAAATTGTCAACTGTATCGAAACTTACAAGAAGTTCTTTTACAGCATTGATATCTGTACCTTGGCCTGATGCCTTAATGACATTGTAATAGGTATAGGGGTCAACATATTTGACCGAAAGTCCCTTACTTGCTGCATAGTCATTAAACTGGGTTACTACCTTCTTTATATTAGTGGGTTCAAGAACAATGGTACGGTATGCACTGAAGTTGATACCCGATGCCATATAGGTAGCTGCATGGTTATACATTTGTTCCGACCAACCAACGTAGGTTTCGTTGCTACAATGGACAAAATATGTATTGTTATATTTTACGAGAGGAGTATTATGGCAGTTGGTAAAGTTAAGTTTAGGCGAATATGCACTGATGCTTTCGGCTATACTTTTGGTTATACTATGTTGTGCACCGTTAATAATAAATCCGGTCATTTCATAACCAAAACGATCGTAGAAGGGTTTACTGTAATTTGACCAAAGTGTACCCGCCGCAGCATTTCCGCTGGGACGTTTTTCGCCCATATAGGCGAGGGGTTTCTCATGGAACAATGCTTCGGGGATAATGTATCCTGCACCGCCATCGCCACCTACAATGTAATCCTTGGCAGTCATCTTATCAAACATATAATCAAACGCCATAGGAACACGATAGGAAAGGTTGGGGTTAATACTCCACATAAGGGGAATTGTTCCTCGTGCCGTATCATCAAAATATCCGGGAATGAGGTTTTTAAGCCAAGCGGAGGAGTCGTAGTCACCAACATAGATAGTGTAATAGAAGGTATTCTTATCAAAAGTTAAGTTTTCTAATGCGGTATGATTGTTGGTGTATTTTGCCTTCTTGGGAACATATTTATAGTAAGCCGAACCATTGGTCATAGCGGTCATACCTGCGGCGTCGGCCTCTTTTGCCAAATTATAGCAGGTGATGGTTTCGGTGAAAAGCCATTCAAGATAGGTGGCCGGCTGTGAACCTACACCATAATCTTTTGAATACTTTGCCCACCATGGGGGGAATCCAATAACTTGACCAAAGGCACCGTTTGCACGGTCATAACGTCTTTGAAGAATAAATTTAAGGGTTGCAGCGTCGGCACCTATTGATGCTTTACCTGATACCTGTGCAGGGTCATCGGTGGATGCCTCTCCTGCATAAGGATTAAGGTCAAATACAAATGCTCGACGAGCAATCAAATAATCGTGATTGTAAAGTTGTTTCCATCTTTCAAAGGACATAAAGCTCGCACTGATATGGTCGGGATATGCATCGTATCCTTGAAGACACGCTGCACCGTCAACCATATATCCCATATAGGTAGCAGAACAACGATTCATATATTTTTCTATTGCCCAAAGATAGGCATCGTTCTTAGCACTACCTGTACTTAAGGTTGAAGCACCTGTAATTTTAGTGCCCTGCTGGCCATCCTTAAACATTCCGACTAAGCTATATTTAACGGGAACACCATCGGCAACAAGTTTTTTATGTAACGGGCTTTCGGCAAGTACAGGGAGATATCCGTCAACACCGCATATAGTTGCGGCTACGTTAGCAGTAGCAGGAACGTTACCATCCCACAAAACAATACCACAGGATTTGATAACATCCTTGAATGTTGAATACAAAGAATCCCAGGTGGTGATATTTACTTGAGTAAGACCATCACCAATTTCGGCGGCACTGGATTTGCGAAGAATAGAATCGGTAGTGTTAATATAGTTAAGCCATACGTTTTCGTAAGAACCTTGAACATGAGCATAAACCATTGTGGTGTGTTTTGAATCCATACCAAAGTCACGGTTTATAAGTCCTTGCAAGGAGTAGAACAAACGACTGTAATCATCGTCTCCCCACTCATGGGCACTTACGCTTTTTAGTGCGTTAATAGTAACACGATAAAGTGTATAAGGTTTAAGACTGCTTATATTTGCAGAAAAACTATTATCAGAGGAAGTATCTTTGGTGTAGGCACCATTTGAAACATTTGTTTTACTGTAACTTGTAATGTAGTTGCTGCTGCTTACTCCATAATAAAGTTTGAGAACATTGGATGTTTCTTCAAGTTTTATAGATGTTGTGGATTTAGATGAAACCACAGAATAACCTGCATAACTTTTTGCAGTTGCAGTTACGGTATCACCAACATATCCTGTTTTTGTTTCGGTAGCGGTAGGAGAAGAGGGATATGTAGAATACGTCTTTGTACGATAGTGTTGAATGGTATAGTTTACAGACATTCTTGAGAAAGAATAGGTGTAGGTAACTGCGGCATTACCCGTTACCGAGGTGGGTACGGTGGTATTCCACGCGCCACCGGTATAACCGTAGTTACGGGTCATTCCTGTAGGTGCGGAAAGGGATGCAGTAGCACTCAAACTATATCCAGTACTGTTTTTAAGGGTTTTGTACTGAATAATATCGGCAGTTGCACCACTTGACCACTTACCGTTAGATACCTTAAAGGTTACCTTCTTTTGGTATTTGTCGGGGATATTGTCGGCAGATGCACCGTTAGTGCCGCCACCAACCTTATCAATGTAATATTGATCGGTAAATCTTGTGATTTTATCTACCGAATATTGAAGTACAGTCAACGCGTCGGATACTGTAACAGCGGTATCCAAGGTAACGTCTCCCACGTTTTTCTTTTTGGCATCGTAAGAAACCTTACCTACCGTGTTTTGAAGTATTGAAAGAGCGTCAGCAGAGTTCACCTTGTTATTAAGGTCAACGTCACCGTAACTGATATAATCAGTGCCGTAAGTACCACTTGGAGTGGTACCTGCTTTAACAACGTGGGTAGATACTATCCCCAACATTATAGCAAGTGTTAATATTAGTGAGATCGTTTTTTTCAAGGTAACACCTCTATTATTTTATCTTAGCAGGGTAATGCAAAATTTTGTATTACCCTGCTAACTGTTTTTTAATATTTAATCGCTTGCATATTATCAAACATTAAGAAGTTAGGTGATGTTGCTCCGCTATAGTTGAAATATGTGATACGTATTGCCTTAATATTTGACCAATCGGGGCTGTTTGCAACAACGTGAGGATTAGACATATTGAAAATAGCGGTATGCCATCCGGGTTGTATTCCGTCCAGGGGAACTATGAAATCGTAACCATCATCCACACCATTGGTAACAAAGTTAATCTGAAGTGCTCCAGCGCCTTCAACAGGATAACTGGTCCAATAATCGATGGTGATATCTTTATAGGCAGAAAGGTTAACAGGGGTTGCGAAACTATATCTAACCATACCACCGATTTGGGTTGTAGATGTGTTGCCTGCAACGTTTTTGAAATCAGCTCTTAATGTTCCGATACCTTGTGTTTTATTATTGGCTTCAATATCAATAACGGTATCAAAATCGGTTGAGAATCCACTTAAGGTATCAAAGTCAAGAATAATATCCTTGGTGGCATTAGCTGCAGTACCTTGATTTGATGCCTTAAGAAGGTTGTAGTAGGTGTATGGATCAACATATTTTGCGGTAAGACCTTTGCTTGATGCGTAGGAATTAAACTCGGTTACTATCTTGTTGATGTTTGTAGGTGATACACATACGGTACGGTAGGCACTAAAGTTAATACCCGATGACATTGTAGATCTAGCGTGGTTATACATAACATCGGACTGTCCTACATCGATACCGTTATGACAATGCACAAAGTAGGTGGAATTGTGTTTAATAAGCGGTGTAAAATGACAGTTGGTAAAGTTAAGTTTGGGTGAATATGCAGTTACACTCTTAGCAATATTTTCGGTCATATAGTGTTGAGCACCGTTAATAATAAAGCCGGTCATTTCAATACCGAAACGATCATAGAATGTCTTACTGTAGTTTGCCCAAACTGTACCCGCAGCGGCGTTGCTTGAGGGTCGTTTTTCACCCATATATGCAAGAGATTTATCGTGGAACAATCCTTCGGGGATAATATATCCTGCACCACCGGAACCGCCAACGATGTAATCCTTTGAAGATAACTTTTCGAACATATAGTCGAAGGTCATAGGAATACGATAGGAAAGGTTGGGGTTAATGCCCCACATAAGAGGAAGAGTTCCGCGTTTTGAATCGTTGAAATATCCGGGAATGATGCTCTTAAGCCATGCAGATGAGTCGTAGTCACCTACGTAGATAGTATAATAGAAAATATTTTTATTAAAGTTAGCGCTTTCTAAAGCGGTATGGTTATTGGTATATTTTGTCTTCTTAGGAACGTATTTGTAATATACAGAACCATTGGTCATAGCAGTTGTACCTGCAGCATCGGCTTCTTTTGCCAAGTTATGACAGGTCATGGTTTCGGTAAAGAGCCATTCAAGGTAGGTTGCGGGTTGTGAACCTAAATTGAACTCTTTAGAATATTTGCACCACCATGGGGGGAATCCGATAAGTTGACCAAAGGCACCGTTTGCACGTTCATAACGTCTTTGGAGTATGAATTTAAGGGTTGCTACGTCGGCACCAGCAGATGCTTGACCACTTACCTGTGCAGGGTCGTCGGTTGCCGCTTCACCTGCATAGGGCGAAAGATCAAAGAAGAATGCTCGACGGGCAATTAAATAGTCGTGGTTATAAAGTTGATGATATCTTTCATACTCAAGAACCTTTGCACTTGTATGGTCGGGGTATGCACTGTATCCTTTAATAGTTGGAGCACCGTCAACCATATAGGCAAGATAGTTACTGGAACAACGGCCAAAATATTTGTTCATTGCCCATATATATGCATCGTTCTTAGCACTACCGGTGCTTCCTGCGGATGTGCCGGAAATAGGAGTGCCACCTTGTCCGTTTTTAAACATTCCTGCTAAATTCATTTTAACGGGAACACCATCGGCAACAAGTTTTTTATGCAAGGGGCTTTCAGCAAGAACAGGGAGATATCCGTCAATACCGCATATAGTTGCTGCAACGTTAGCGGTAGCGGGAACGTTACCATCCCAAAGGACAATACCGCAAGACTTAATAACATCCTTAAAGGTAGCATATACATCATCCCAAGTGGTAATATTTACTTGGGTAAGACCATCGCCATTTCCTGTTGCTGTTGATTTGCGAAGGATAGAATCGCTTGTGTTGATGTAATCTCTCCAAGTGGTATCTGTACCTTGAACGTTAGCATAAACAACAGTAGAATGCTTTGCATCCTTACCATAATCACGGTTTATAAGACCCTGCAAGGAGAAGAAAAGTCGAGAGTAATCGTAATCGGCATTGGTATCGCTGCTGGACTTCTTAAGAGCGGCATGAGAAACGTGATAGAAGGTATAGGGCTTTAAGCTATTGATGTTTACAGAAAAACTATTATCTGCAGTTGTATCATTAACATAAGCACCGTTAACAACGTTGGTTTTGCTGAAGCTTGTAATAAAGTTGCTACTGCCTACTCCGTAATAAAGTTTGAGAACGTTATCTGTTTCTTCAAGTTTTTTAGAGGATGTGGATTTAGAGGAATCTAATGAATAACCTGTGTAACTTTTAGCGGTAGCAGTTGCTGTATCTCCAACGTATCCTGTTTTTGTTTCGGTGGCTGTGGGTGAGGAAGGATATGCTGAATATGTATTGATGCGGTAGTGTTGAATGGTGTAGTTAACCGACATTCTTGAGAAAGAATAGGTGTAGGTAACTGCGGCATTACCCGTTACCGAGGTGGGAACGGTGGTATTCCACGCACCGCCGGTATAACCGTAGTTACGGGTCATTCCTGTAGGTGCGGAAAGGGATGCAGTAGCACTCAAACTATATCCGGCACTATTTTTAAGGGTTTTGTACTGAATAATATCGGCAGTTGCACCACCTGACCACTTACCGTTAGATACCTTAAAGGTTATCTTCTTTTGATATTTGTCGGGGATATTGTCGGCAGATGCACCGTTAGTACCACCACCGACCTTATCAATATAATATTGATCGGTAAATGATGTAATCTTTTCTACCGAGAGTTGCAAAATGGTAAGAGCATCACTTGCGGTAACACTTAAATCCAAACCAACGTCGGCAAGATTTTGTTTTTTTGCATCAAATGATATTTTGTCTACTGTGGATTGTAAAACGAGCAAAGCATCGGTTACATCAACAGTACCGTTTAAATCTACGTCACCGTATTTTATGTAATCGGTGCCATAGGTACCACTTGGGGTGGTATCCGCCTTTACGACAG
>JAFVID010000070.1 GCA_017474205.1 Clostridia bacterium
GATTCCGAGCAGGAACTGAGGTTGGGCAAAAATATTTTTTCAAAACACCCGATAATTTGCGGTCGCTCTGTGGGAACAAGTGAAAAGAAATTTTGCAAATAGACTTAAAAAACACCCTTTCCCATTGCAAATAAGTGAAGGGTAAAAAAATATTTTTCAGAAATCCCGACAAATGGGTGTCCAAAACGGTACCCCTTGTCCAAATAAGTGAAGGGATAAAAATTTTCCTTCGAGTTGGGTGTGCAAAAGCAGTCTCAAAATTCCTAATTAGTGAGGGGGTGCAAATCAGGGGTGTAATTCCAAATAAGTGAAAGGAGGTGGTTGTCAAAACCAAAAACGGTCGGAGGTCTTAAATATATAAATAAATATATAACTTACTTTCCGAAAAAGAATGAATTTTTAATCTATAGAAAGGAGTGAGCAAATGGCAAACAGCAAGGTCTACAGCCGAGCAGAAATGCAAGAGGCAGGGATCGTCACCAACGATTATGCTTTTATGGACAAGCCCGGTGAATATATCGGAACGCTCGAAATGAAAGCAGAAGCAAGGGGCGGTATGCTTCGCCTTTTTCTTCGGTTGGTAGACGGAAGAAAGATCATAACGCCGGTGTTCTGGTGGCAGAGGTACTTAGGCTTCTACGAAATGGACAACGGCACAAGGCTCAGGCTTGTCTACGGACAAAGCAGTAAGGGTGAAACCTATTTAAAACAAATTGAAAAACTTTAGGAGGAAACAAAAATGTTTGAATACGAAATTATAAAGAAAATCGGAGTTGCAGGAGAAAACGGCAACGACACAAAGGAAATCAACATCATCAAATGGAGCAGTAACGAGCCGTGTATCGACGTGCGGCGTTGGAGAAACGGCAAGCCGTTGAAAGGCATCGCCTTCTATCCAGATGAGATTGACGAGCTAATTAAATTACTGAAAAAAGCGAAAAAGGAGGTCATATAAATGGCAAGAAAATCAGATTTTACTCTGCCGCCCATACCCATTGATGCAATCTTTTCAACGCAGGCGGAAAGAGACGATGCACGCTTAGAGCGAGTACACAATATTCCCCTTGAGGAGCTACACCCCTTCAAGGATCATCCCTTTAAAATTCAATCGGGCGAAGAAATGGACCGAATGGTTGAGAGCATTCGCAAGGTCGGGGCGATAACCCCCGCCCTTGCACGACCGCTTGAAGACGGCGGCTTTGAACTGATATCTGGTCACCGCAGATTTGCGGCGTGTCAAGTGTTGGGACTCAAAACGATGCCCGTAATCGTTCGGAAAATGACAGATGATGAGGCGGTGATCGCAATGGTAGATGCAAATTTGCAAAGAGAAACCATACTCCCCAGCGAAAAGGCGTTTGCTTATAAACTTAAACAAGAAGCACTAAATCATCAAGGTAGGAGTAGTTTGTCCCAACTTGGGACAAAGTTAAGAACTGATGCTTTCATAGGTGAAGCGGCAGGCGATAGTCGTAATCAAGTTCAAAGATATATCCGCCTAACGTACCTTATCCCCGAACTACTCGCCAAGGTGGATGAAGGAAAAATTGCTTTCAGTCCGGCAGTGGAAATCTCATTCTTGACAGAGAATGAACAGCGAATCCTATTTGATGCCATTGAGCTAAATGACTGCACCCCTTCTCACGCACAGAGCATACGGCTCAAAAAGCTATCGCAGGACTGTGTGCTAACTAAAGATCAAATATATGAAATAATGTCGGAGGAAAAGCCGAACCAACAGGAGCATTTGCGGTTTCGCAGAGAGGATTTTAACGGATATTTCCCAAAATCCTACACCGAACAGCAGATAAAGAAAGATATCCTGAAAGGTTTAGAGCTTTTGCACCGACACCGACAGCGAAATCGTGATGCGAGATAAAAATCGCACATTTGTAAAGGAGTAGCACTATGATTACAATTATAAAAGATAATAATCCTAACCATATTTTCGCCGCCTTAAAGCTTTGCGAACAGCTTTATCACGACGGCAAAATTCCGTTATATATGTTTCGGAATATGGTAAATCAGCACGCTGACATGGTGGATGCTTCTAAGTTCAATTTCACCATTCAGCAGGAAGGAGAAAAAGCCGGATGATGTATCGATACAATGAATTTGACGAACGAAGGGTGGTGATTTATGCCCGTGTTTCCACCGAACACGAAGCGCAGATATCTGCACTCAGCAATCAGCTGGAATGGTATCAGCAATATCTCGACCACCACCCTGAATGGAACTTAATTGACCGCTATATTGATGAGGGTATTACGGGAACCTCGGCAGAAAAGCGACCGGGCTTTACGCAGATGATTGAGGATGCCAAGGCGCACAAGTTTGACTTAATCATCACCCGTGAGGTGTCACGATTTGCCCGAAATACCGAGGAAACCCTTCACTTTACAAAGATGCTCCGCCGCATTGGCGTTGAGGTGTTCTTTATCAATGATAATATTAAAACCTTTGACGGTGACGGCGAGCTTCGTCTAACCATTATGGCAAGTCTTGCCCAAGACGAAAGCCGTAAAACTTCCATCCGAGTAAAAAGCGGTCAGCAGATCTCAATGGAAAAGGGCGTGTTCTATGGCAACGGCAATATTCTCGGCTATGACCGAGTGGAGAAGATCGTTGAGGGCAACAAAAAGCAGGTGGATTTTCTTATAAATCCCGTGCAAGCCGAAACGGTGCGAAGAATATTTGATATGTACCTTGAGGGACACGGGCTGATGGCAATTAAAAATGAAATGGAGCGAACGGGGCGGAAAACTGCTACGGGACTACCCAACTGGCATTGTACGGGAATATCCCAAACGCTCAAGAATTCCTTTTACTGCGGCATCATTACCTACCACAAGGAATACACTCCCGACTTTTTGGTGCAGAAAAAGGTAAAAAACTACGGTGAAATGGCATTAACACAAGTGCAAGGCAGACACGAGCCGATTATAACCGTTGAAGAATACGAAAGGGTGCAAAAGATTATGAAAAGCAAAACGGGAAAACTCAAAAATCCAACCACAGGAAGAAAGCTGACGGGTGTAACACCGCCAAAGACCGTATGGGGCAGACTGATGATCTGCTCCTGCGGCAGACGGTTTAACCGCCGCAAATGGAGAACCAATGCAAACGGCGAAAAGTTCTTCGGCTACCAATGCTACGGTACAACGCAGACAGGTACTATCAAAAGTCGCCTGAAGCGTGGACTTCCTATTGACGGCATTTGCCAGTCGCCGATGATCGCTGAGTGGAAGCTTCAGATGATGGCAAACTATATTTTCCGACACTTCCTTACAAATAAACAAAAGGTATTGGAGATTGCAAATTCCTTGCTGGAGGAGCATATCGGCTACACCGAGGTGCAAGTACAAGATAACTCAAAACTCATCGAACAAAAACAAAGAGAGCTTGAAAGAGCCAATACTAAACGAAAAAATCTTGTGGATTTGCTCAGCAACTGTGATATCTCCCGTGAGGACTATCAAGAGGCACGTGCCGAGGTGGATAAGCAGATTGATAAACTTAAGGCGGAAATCGAAGAACTGACACCCGTAGTCGAGGAAACCGAGGAGGAAGAAATCGACTACGAAAGCAAGATCACCGTTCTCCGCTATGCCTTGGAGCAATACACCAATTTCGATACCGACGGTGATATCCCTGAAAGTGTTATCGAAGCCTTTGTAGAGAAAATAGAGGTTTCAAAGGACTGTTTTAAGTGGTATCTTCGTGGTGATTTCGGCGGCGACTCTCCCATTCCTATGAATGTGGAGGGTAACCGCAAGAAAGGGGCGACTATTTCGCCCCAGTACATAATTCCCCCTGCAAACTTTGGCGACTCAGGCTGCTATCAAGGAAAGCAAGTAATTGCTGACTTTATAAAACAAAAAATCCCCACCGAGTAATCGGTGGGGATTTTTTGTCAGTTTTTGTTGACACAACATAAAGTATATGTTATACTACATATAGACTAGTTAACAAAAAATTCATAATTTCTAGTCAAAGAAAGGGGTTTCATTATGGAAAACACTGTAAACACTGCTCCGGTTGGGCAACTTAAGACTAACAAAGGATTGCTAAAAACAATTTTGCTTGCAATCGTAACATTTGGTATTTATCCATTAGTTGTTATGTCTGCTGTTTCTAACGACATAAACATTGTTGCATCAAGATATGACGGCAAAAAAACTATGCACTATTGCTTGTTGACCTTTGTCGTTGCGCCTATTACCTTTGGCATTGCAGGTATTGTTTGGTCTCATAAAATTTCTAACCGTATCGGCGCAGAACTTAAGAGACGCGGTATTGCGTATAACTTCAGCGCAGCTGACTATTGGCTTTGGAATGTATTAGGTAGCTTCATCATTGTTGGTCCTTTCATTTACTTACACAAAATGTTTAAGGCTGTTAACAAAATGAATGCTGACTATAATGTAAACGGCTAATTATTTCCCTATTTTATTATTTTAAAAAGACTTTTCACCCTGCTAAATATTGGTAGGGTGAATTTTTATTATAAATTAATTATTGATTATTTAATAATTGTATGTTATTATTAAGCAAATCCAATATAGTTAAACTGCTACCGAGTAGTTGAATGTTAAGGACATTCGTTTGCATATCGTTAGGTCTTAGAAGATATGCATGCGGGTGTTTATTTTTTAGGAGTGTTTTTGTTGAGAAATTATTTTTCAAAGCTTGAGATTGTTTTATGGTCTTGCTCTGATGGGTGTTGGCAAGTATATATAACGTTCGTTATATTGCGGTTGTGGTGTGTTTTGTTGCTTTTTTGGTAAATGATATATACGGTTTTATAAATTGGCAAAAAATGAAAATAAGACAGCGAGAAAAAAACTAAGTATAAAAGAAATTTCATAAGACAACGAATTTATAGTTATTGCAGATAAAAAATTTTTATGATATAATCTTTTAGATGACCAAAAACAAGGAGTTAATATGAATATAACCAC
>JAFVID010000071.1 GCA_017474205.1 Clostridia bacterium
CACCCTCGGTAGTAATAGATTGAACGTTAACCTCAAATACACCGTTCATATAAAGTTTCTTCTTTTTACGGGCAACGATGTAAGAATCATCACCTGCTTGTTTTGCCATTTCGTAAGCAAGGGGAATACCCTTTGCTTCAGCAGTGATAATGTAATCATATTCAGGTGCTTTTTTTAAGAGTTCTTTTGCACAAGCAGCAGTAAGCTCACATTGACCAAACATTACAAATGCAGCAATGTAAAGTTCATCATTAAGAGGGCAAAGGGGGAGAGAACAATCAACACCCGCAATATTCATTTTATAATCCATAATAATATCTCCTATCTGTTGTAAAGTGAGATAAATTTTTCAATAACCTTTGCAGAATTTTCTGCGGCAATAGATACGAATTCATTGAATTGCATCTGAGCATCATCAGATCCGTTATCGGATATGGCTTTACAAGCACAAAAAGGAACGTTGTTGATATAACAAACGTAAGCCATAGAGGCAATCTCCATATCACAGGCAATGGCATTGAAGGTAGATTTAATATAATCTTTTTTACCACCATCGCAAATGAATTGATCTCCCGATGCAACTGTGCCTAATACGTTTTGAATACCACATTCATCAGCACTTTTTTTAAGTGTTTCGGTGGCATATTCGTTAGAAGGGATATAAATCATATTTATTCCCGATACCATTCCCACAGGATCACCAAGGGGAGATGTATCCATATCATGTTGAACACTGTTTTCTGCAATGGCGAGGGAGGTAACCTTAAGTTCGGGGATAAGTCCACCGGCAACACCGATACAAACAATAACCTTAGGAGAATATTTTATTATCATAGCCGAAATACGACTTGCAGCGGCAACCTTACCAACACCACAGGTAACACAAACCACGTCTTTTCCGTTGAGCTTACCGCACAAAAACTCGGTACCAAAATAACTTTCGGTGGATATCTCGGTCATTTTACCTTTTAATGTGTTAATCTCCACATCCATAGCGGCAATAATTCCAATAGTTGAGTTCATAATATCTCCCATTATGATTTTTTTGAAATATATTCTTTAAGAGCGGATACCTTATCGGTCTTTTCCCAAGAAAATTCAACGTCTTTTCTACCAAAATGACCATAAGCGGCAGTATCACGATAAATGGGCTTTCTAAGTCCTAAATCTTTAATAATTGAATAAGGACGAAGGTCAAATACGTTTTTAATTGCATCTTCAATAAGTTCTTTAGCAACGGTTTCGGTGCCAAAGGTATCTACGTAAACGGATACAGGGGATGCAACACCAATAGCGTAAGCAAGTTGAAGTTCACAACGTTTTGCAAGACCTGCAGCGACTACGTTTTTAGCAACGTAACGAGCAGCATAAGCGGCTGAACGGTCAACCTTTGTGGGGTCTTTACCGGAAAATGCACCGCCACCATGACGGGCAACACCACCGTATGTATCAACAATAATCTTACGACCGGTAAGACCGGTATCGCCTGCCGGACCACCGATAACAAATCTACCCGAGGGGTTAATAAGATACTTGGTTTTTTCATCAATAAGATTACTTGGAACAACAGTTTTAATAACGTTATCAATCAAGTCATCCTTAAGTTGTTCTTGGGTAACATCTTCACTGTGTTGGGTTGAGATAACAATGGTGTCAATTCTTACGGGAACACCATCTTCATATTCAACGGTAACTTGAGTTTTGCCATCAGGACGAAGATAGGGAAGAGTGCCGTCCTTTCTAACCTGTGAAAGCTTAAGAGCAAGTTCTTGAGCAAGAGCGGTGGTAAGGGGCATATATTCTTCTGTTTCATCACAAGCAAAACCAAACATCATACCCTGGTCACCTGCGCCAATGGTATCTGCAACGTCACAAGTGCTGTTTTCACGGCTTTCAAGAGAATTACCAACACCGCCCGAAATATCGGCAGATTGTTCATTGATGAATGATGTAACGTCGCAGGTTTTACTATCGAAACCAATGTCGGGAATATTGTATCCAATATCAAAAACAACGCCTCTAACAATATTTTCTACGTTGAAACTTGCGGCGGTGGTGATTTCACCCATTACAACAACTTTGTCGGTAGTGCAAAAGGTCTCACAAGCAACACGGGCATTAGGGTCTTGTGAAATAATTGTATCTAATATTGCATCAGAAATTTGGTCGCAAACCTTATCGGGATGCCCCTCAGTAACCGATTCAGATGTGAAATAATATCTAGACATTTTATACATTCCTTTTCTGTCTTGTGTAGTAATTTATCTATCTTAAAATTCAAAAAGTATTAATTAAAACATATCCTTTTTCCAAAGCCAGATGCCAACAAGCAAAGTTGCAACAAGTGCAATTCCTAAGGGGATCCAAGTGTTTGATGCAAGAATTAAACCACCTGCAGTTTCACCAATGTTCATGCCGTAGAAACTGAATATCATGGTGGGAATAGCCATTAAAACGGTAATGGAAGTAAGCACCTTCATAACACTGTTAAGGTTGTTAGATATAATAGAAGATAACGCTTCCATGGTTTCAGATAAAACGTTTGAATAGATGTTAGCCATTTCAATTGCCTGTTTAATCTCAACCATAACGTCATCAAGAAGTTCTTTGTCTTCTTCATAGAGTTTAAGATAACGACCTCTTGCCATTTTTTCAATAGTAGCGGCATCTGATTTAAGAGATGTACGGAAATAAACAAGAGATTTTTCTAAATCGAGCATTTGAATAAGTTCGCGATTTTTCATTGTTTTACGAAGCTTACGCTCTACAAAACCCGAATAACGGTCAATTTGTTTAAGGTATTGTAGATAACGAGCCGACATTCTAAGGAATAATTGCAAAACAAAACGGGTTTTAAGTGAAGTATCAACATTCTTAACCATTTCATCAGCAAATTCGTGAATAGTGGCATTATCTTTGGTGCAAATAGTAACAACGTAGTTGCGCATAACAACAATACCAAGAGGAATTGTTGAATAAATAACGCTATTATCATCATTCTTTTCGGTTAAGGGAACGTCAACGGTGATAAGGGTTTGTCCATCTTCGTTTTCAATACGGGATGATTCCTCTTCGTCAAGTGCATAGCGAATGTATTCGGGATTAACGTTAAATTCGTTAGTAAGGACCTTGATTTCATCCTTATCGGGAGAGATAACATTTATCCAACAACCGGGAGAAGGAGCATCCACCTTGCGCATTATACCGTTTTCGGTTTTGAAAAATGTAATCATTGAAATCAACTCCTTAAATTGAATTTTAGAAAAAACTAATTTTTAGTAATATTCGCTTTCTTAATGTTTTTTATAAAAAATCTTAAATAAAGTGTGAAGGATATAAGCATAAAGACAGCGCAACAGATAATCAGAACATTTGCAAGGGTGTTATTCATATTTGGGAATAGTAGTAAAGAACAAATTAGAGAATAAATTAAAACGGTGTTTAATTTACCGTGCCACATAGCACCATGAACTTCATCGGCTTTTTTTACTGAAGTGTATCCAACAAGTGCAGATACAAGTTCTTTAATGGCAAACAATCCTACAAGCCAATAAAGAAGAGTGTATTCCGATGTAAGACAAATAAATATAATACCTTGAGTGAATTTGTCTGCAATAGGGTCTAAAATTTTGCCAAAGTCAGATATCATATTAAATTTTCGGGCGATTTTTCCATCAACAATGTCGGTAAGTCCCGAAAGCGCGATTACACCAAGCATTCCATAATGATTTTCATCAACGAAATAAAGCCAAACTATAACAGGAATGAGAAGTATACGGAACATACTTAAAATGTTTGGAATAGTAAATATTTCATTTTTCTTAATGATTTTCTTGGACATTATTTTTAACCTCTTTTTACTAATAAAACTAATATCCCATATTTAACCAAACAATTATATCACACAAAAATATCTATGTCAATTATTGTCACATTGTTTTTATATAAAAACTTTGAAAATAAAATGTTAATTTTACCTTGAAAATAGTATTAAATATATGTATAATCAAAAAACGACAGAGTAAATCTGCCGTTTTTTAAATAATATTAAATTTGTTATTTTCTTCGACGTAACATATCGCCTGTTTCGAGTTTAATGGGACAATAAAATGTTACTTCGGTCATGGGCTTATTAGCAAGGTCGGTGACATTTCCCTTTGCTTCAATTATATCACCCACAATAAACTCTTTTCCAATAGA
>JAFVID010000072.1 GCA_017474205.1 Clostridia bacterium
ACAACCTTTGTGAGTACATTAAAGAGCATTACCCCGAGGTTGATAAGGTGCGACAGATTCGCCCCGAATACTGCCAAGAGTGGCTTGACAGTAAGGCAAAGGGTGGTTGTTCCTTAAATACGATAGAGACCTATAAAAGCAACTTGGTGAAGTTGTCACGGGTTATCAATCATCATTTCGGGGTGCATACCAATTTTGAAACGAAGGTCAATGCGGAATTGATACCCGACAGAACGAGTCCTCGGGAGTTTGCTCTAACACCCGAGGAGATTCAAAGGGTCAAGGACTCAATTGTCAAACCGTGTCATTCAAGCAATTTCTTTATCTTCTCAACCTACACCTGTTGCCGTGTCAATTCGGTATCTATTCAAAAACGGCATGTTAGCCTCGGTAACGACGGAGAGACAGTGACGATATTTTTTGAAAAGGATAAGGGCGGGCGTAGCCGAGAAATCACCGTAACCGATAAAGAGTTCTATGCCTTTTGCAGTTCGCTTATATCGGGCAAGGCAGAAACGGACTCCCTGTTCGGCAATATCCGTAAGGACAGTGCGAATAAGTGGTTATCCCGAAGATTATGCCATCTTGGAATCACAGTACCAAGCGAAAAGACCGTCGGTTGTAAGGCAATCCAAAAAAGTGGTAACCACTCCGTGAGGAAATCGTCCATACAGGCATATTACCGCAAACAGTATCAACACTATCTTGATAAGGGATATTCGCCCGATAAAGCAGACCGAACGGCAAAGAACGATTGTTGTGTCCGTCTCGGTCACGGAACGGCAGAAAAACGGCTGGATATTGTCAACATTTACCTCGGTGCAAAGTCATAAAAATAATTCGTCAAAATACTTGCAATTTAAAAAACTGTAGTTATACTTTATCATGTAAGTGATTTACAACACTTTTTCTTTTGTCTTTTATTTACATATTTTTGGTGGAATTATATTTACGAAGGTGGAATGCCCCGAGGCTGCTCGGGGGCATTCCATTTTCTTTTTTGTGTTGTATCCACTAAAAAATACTAAATAAAAGGAGTGTTGAACAATGTTCAATCCAATTCGCCTATTTACAGGCACAGAAAAAGAGTTCGTTATGATACAGGGGTATGTTCGTTCGGTAACTGACAGAGGAACTTATAATTCCGTCTCGTTCCTTGCCGACTCAAACAACCGTGGCCCCAAAGCACCACTTATTTCGGTGATGTGTTTTGACAACACCACGGGCATTAACTACAAAAAACTAACCCGATACACAAAGGGCAGATTCGTCACATTCTTTGCCGAGGTCCGATATAAAGATGACGGCACAGAAAGTTATAAGGCAGTTGGTATTTCTATTGCTCCAACCGAGTTTAAAGAAGATACCAACCCTATTGATGATGACGAAGTTCAAGCCGACTATGACGGAACCGAAGAGTGTGAGCAATTAACTTTTGATTTCGTTGACGAAGATTTACCTTTTCCTGCAACAGATTAAGGCTGACAAGCAGGAAAATACGCGCTATACTCTTTAAAACCCCGAGATTTTGAATAATTTACAAAAAATTCATATTCTCCAAAATA
>JAFVID010000073.1 GCA_017474205.1 Clostridia bacterium
AAGCGGTGTTATTACAATGGATGAGTACCAAATGTTAAAGGAACGTCTTAATGAGAGGCTTAGGGTTATTGACGAAAAAATTGCCGGACTTACCAAATCTGCCGATCAGTTCAAAAACGGTATTAACGAAGAGAACAACTTTGTAGCGCATTTTAAGAAGTACGGCAATATTGAGGCTTTAACAAGACCGATAGTAACCGAACTTATAGAGGAGATTTTCGTTCACGAAGGCGGAGATATCGAGATTGTATTCAAGTTTTATGATGCCTATCTGCAAGTGGTTGAGTATATTGAACTTAACAAGCATCTAATTGAACCCGAAAAGCCTACGAAAAAGAAAAAAACGGCGTAATGATAAAGCGTGTGACAGTTTACTGCCACACGCTTATTTATGGTGTAAAACATTATGGGCTCCCATGGCAGCACCCATAATTTCCCAATTTTAAGGGTCAAAAAAATTTTTTCAAGGAATTTTATGGTGTTCTCTTGACATTTTCCCCGTGTA
Source organism: Clostridia bacterium (assembly GCA_017474205.1). Taxonomy (GTDB): domain Bacteria; phylum Bacillota; class Clostridia; order Oscillospirales; family Acutalibacteraceae; genus UMGS1484. The sequence goes on from JAFVID010000073.1 coordinate 506, forward strand.
ATATTTTGCATATTTTTGGTAGAATAGGAAATATATTCAAAAAAACAGGCGAAAGGTGTCGAAAAGCACATATGCACATATATAATGGGTATATTGTTACGGTAGGGGAACCTACCGTATTTTGCTTATGAAATACATTCTTTAATTGTAAAAATGTAAAAATAGTTATTGACAAATTTTAGTATGCGTACTATAATAGTAATTGAAAGGTGCAGGTGCACCCAAATGTTTTTGCACAGGGGAGAAGATGATGGCCAAAATTGATAAAAGTGCTTTGACGAGGACTGAAATTATTAACGAAGCTTCTAAACAGTTCCTTGAAAAAGGTTATACGAACACAACGGTGTCGTCAATAGCTAAGGAATTGGAGATGAGTCCCGGTAATTTAACATTCCATTTTCCGACCAAAGAACATTTACTTGCGGAACTTGTGGATATGCTTTGTGACTATCAATGGAAAATGATGGAGCGAGAGGCCGATGAAGGAGACGGCTCTATAATGGCGATATGTTTGGAGCTTACAACAATGACAAGTGCATGTGAGAATGACGATGTCATAAAAGATTTTTTCATTTCTTCATATTCAAGTCCTCTATGTCTTGATATTATTCGTAAAAACGATACTAAACGTTCTAAAGAGATTTTTAAAAAATATCAACCCGAGTGGTCTGATGAACAGTTTTCAGAGGCGGAAATTCTTGTATCGGGCATTGAATATGCAACGCTGATGACAGTGGGAAACCCCGTGCCATTGGAAACGAGGATTTCGGGCGCGTTGCATAATATTTTTGGTATTTACGGGGTCCCGGAAGAAATTCAAAACAAGAATATAGAAAAAGTATTCTCGTTAGACTATAAAAACTTATGCAAGCAGGTACTGAAAAACTTCAAAAAGCACGTCACGAAAACAAATGAGCAAATGTTTCGTGAGTTGTTAAATCGATAATTGTTATAAATGGAGGAATTAATATGAAAAGCAGAAAGCGCCTTACAAAACAGATTTTAAGTATTGCTCTATGTTTTGCTGTGATATTGTCGTGTTTGCCAATGTCGGTGTTTGCAGCTAAGACGGCGACAAATCCGTATTATAATCGTATTGTCGATGTAAACACAATGGATAACTGGACAAAGTATTTTGATATTAATAATCTTGATACTACTAATGCGGGTGGTGTTTGGACCGATAAGTCAGTATTTACGGATGCTTCGGCTTTTCCGGACAGCGTAAAAATGATAAATGATGATGAGAATTTTCTCACTGCTTTGTCTGCATTAGCAGCAAATAAAGAGGTTGTGGGCTATTCTACTGTTCCTACCGACACAGTATTAGTACTCGACCTTTCAGGTTCTATGGAAAATTCGAATTCGGAAGACCGCCTTATAGATGCGGCTAATAGTGCAATAAAAAGACTGCTCGATACTAACAATAATAATAGAGTAGGCGTGGTGCTTTATTCTGCAAGTGGCAGTACCGGAACATCTACTTATTCAGAGAGCGTTACCCAAATACTCCCCATAGACAGATATACCACAGGTTCTGACGGTAAATATTTAAGTCTTAATAATCAAGGAACGGTTTCGGTGGACAGTGATGTCAGGGGAACAAAAAACTTTGACCGAAAAACTAAAAGCTTTGGCGGCGGCACCTATATACAGGCAGGGCTTTGGGAAGCCTTAAAAATGTTTGAAGATATGGATACCGTTATAAGCGATAACAACTGGCAAGCTGGCGATAACCGTATGCCTATTTTAGTGCTTATGTCCGACGGCGCTCCATCTACAGGTACTACAAATTATGCTAATGTCGGCACTTCTAATGTAGGAAACGGCGATGAAAACGGGCTTGTTGCAGGAAACGCTTTTCTTACTCAGCTTACAGCATCCTATGTTATCAATCGTATAAAAGCTCACTATCAAGGTGAAAACTCCGATGTGAGAGGACTTTTCTATACTTTAGGATTCAATATTGGCAATAATGATGTAGCCAAAAGCGTTATGAATCCTGATTCCTCAACCTACACTGATGCCTTATGGAATTCTTATAATAATTTAACAACAGGCAGTCTTTCGGTAAGGGTTAAAAATACTAACAGTCGGTCTACCCAATATTCTAATGTTGCTATTACTAAAAATTCCTACGTAACAAACAAATTCTATGTAGATGAATACTTCTCTGCATCCGGTACCGGACTCACCGATGCTTTCCAGTCAATCGTAGATGAGATAATTTTACAATCACGTTACTACCCAACTCATTTAGAGGGTGGCAGCCCCGACTTCTCAGGATATGTTGAGTTTGAGGATAAATTGGGCGAATATATGGAAGTCAAAAATATTAACGGCATTTTGCTCGGTGACACACTTTATGATGGTCATATGATGGCTTCCAAGCTTGCTGACACCACGGATAACGGTCTTGGCACACCCGATAATCCCACCGAATTAGGCGATGAATTTATTAGAGCCGTTAAGACCCGTCTGGGAATTGCTTCTACGGCAGATGCTCAGGCGCTTGTGAGTGATGCATTTAGCGCAGGACAACTATCTTACAAATCAAATACAGAGTGGTCAAATTATATCGGTTGGTACGCCAAAGCCGACGGCACTTATGCAGGTTTTTGGGATGAGAATTCAACTGAACCTGCACCCCAAGACGCTGTTTATAAAAATAAATCTTACGGTTTCCTTGGCGAAACCACTGGTAGTATTAAAAACTCCGATATGATGTATATGTCGGTACAAATACGCACCGATATTGCTACCGGTGAGCAGACGTTGCTTTGGAAAATACCAGCCTCATTGGTACCTATGGTTACCTATCTTGTAACACTTGAAGGTACTAATGTTGAAATGGCACAAAACGTCAACGTTACGGTCGAAAACGCAGATAAAATTTCTCCTATTCGTTTAATTTTTGAAAGCGGACTTCGTTCCGACCTTAATGAACTTAATATCACCCGCATTACCGACCAAAAGCACATTGCAGCAGATGGTATCACAAGACAGTTCTGGACTAACTATTTCGATATTTCTGCTTCTACTCACGATAAGCATATTACCACACTCTCAGAATTTACTCCTTCTAAGGAAAACGAGCGTTTCTACTATACCTTTGATTCGGCTGTTTATAAGAAAGTAAACCAAGAGTATGTCCTTGTAAAAGATAATGAAACACTTAATGAGAATGGCGAATATTATCATAGACGTTATATCTTCAAAAATACCACCGATAAAAAACCGATATTCCTTTACGAAAAAATGTCGGCGGCTTCGATAAATGCAGCTACCTGGAAACCTGATTTTGAAACACTTACAGGCGAAACGGGTGCCTATGTTGTACCAAAAGGTACTCCTGCCCGTGAACTTCAGATGTATGACGAGCAAAAGAGTGATACAGACGGTATTGATACCAAATCGGCTCACATGGTATTCCACCCATATCTTACCGAAGAAAATAATGTCTTCTACGTTGATATGAACCTTGGTAACAATGGCCTTTTAGAGGTTACTCCCGCACAAGGACTAAGGGTTTCTAAAACGGTTGATATAGTGGAGCCGAATACTTCTACTGATTTCAGTTTCCGTATTACCGTTCACAGTGAAGACGGAACTCCTTTTACAGGGGAGCTTAACAGTTGGATAACCGACCTTGATGTTGTTCCTTTAGGGGACCCAACCGTGATAAGTCTCTCAACCACAGGCACCTATACCTTTAATCTTTCAAAGGACCAGACATTCTGGCTAACAGGTGTTCCAACGGGTGCTACCTACACCGTAGAAGAAGTATCTGCTAACGATGATTATAAGATTAAATCAGTTCATGTAAACGGTGCTTCTACCGGTACGATAGCATCAGGTACTATTGCGGCATATTTCATAGACGAAGTAGACTTTGTAAATACTGCGATGGGCGAAGGTGACCTCGTAATTACAAAGCGGGTTGCCCTAGAAAACGGAAATCCTGTTGATATTAAGGATGATATAAAATTCACCGCAGAGGTAACCCTCAAAGACCAATCTAACAGGCCTATATCAGGTCGCTTTGAAGCCTCCAACTCCGCAGGATATATTGGAATACCTGCAAGCGGTAAATTTACAGTCACACTTTCTGAGGGCGAATCCTTTGTTCTTAGAAATATTCCCGAAGGAACTAAGTACACTGTGGTTGAGCACAATATTCCAGACGGATTCCAATTTAATGCAGACAGAAGCTCTATGACCGGTGTTATAGATACTACTTCCAATGACCAAGTAATTATTGTTAATACCTACAATCCTGTGGGTACTGATGGTCAAAATGTAACAGTTGATGTTACAAAGACTATAACAGGTAACCGCACCAATTGGTTAGACGGTGAAAGCTATAGCTTTGAGGTTAAGCGTGATAATACAACCGTTGCTCAGTTTACAATTGATAATAATGATGCAGATAAGAAATCATTATTACAATTAACAAGTGAAGATTATCTCGAAGCGGGTACCTATCACTACACGATAAGCGAAGTACAAGGCATTGTAGGAGGTATCACCTATGATACTGCCGAGCGTAGATTCTCGGTTGTTGTAGCAGATGCTGATATGGACGGCCGTCTTGAAATTACAGCCGTTAACAACGAGGCTTATACAACCGTTACAAAACAGGGTAATAACTACAATGTAGCTGCAAACTTTAACAATGCTTATGCTCCCACAGGCAGTGCAACTGTCAGAATAAATATAAACAAAACCATAAATGATTTTGCTCTTAACGGTTTCAAATTCGGGCTTTATGATTCTTTGGATATTGCCAATGCAACATTGATAGCTGAATCTACACGTACAAATGCATTAGGCAAAGCTCACATAGACCTTACCTATGCTGCAAATATAGCAACTGCCGAGGGCACGGAATTTGTTTATTATCTTGCAGAGATTAACACAGGAGTTACTGATATTACCTACGACACCTCTGTGTATAAGGTAGTTGTTACCGTTAAGGATAATCTGGATGGCACTATTTCAGCAGAACACGTTATATATGATGGAAATAGTATTGTTACCGTACCAACGTTTACTAATGTCTATAATTATCCTGAAAAAGCACAGCTTATTTTGAACGGAAATAAGGTGTTAACCAACCGAATTCAAAATGTCGGAGAGTTTAATTTCAATCTTTATGAAACCGACAGCACCTTTGACTACACAGGAAAAACCGCGAAAACTGCCACTAACAACGTAAACGGTGATTTCGTATTTGAAACACTATCCTTTGAGAGTGCGGGCATCTACTATTTTGTTGTAGTTGAGGAAAATAGCGGTCAAAACATCAAGGGTATAACCTATGACAATAATGAATACCATATAACTGTTAATGTAACTCAAAATATCAACAGTTCTACCAATACCTCGTGGTTACAGGCTACCCCAAGTTACTATTCTGTAAATGATGATGCCACGGTAGATAATATTGTATTCAACAATGTTTATGACCCCAAAGATGCGGAAGTTACCCTATCAGGCACAAAAATTCTTACGGGTAAAACCTTGCAAGACGATGAGTTTGAGTTTACTATCACACCTACCGGAAACACAGCACTTCCCGCAAACTATGATAATATAGTTAAAAATTTCGGCGGCACATTCACCTTCAATAAACTCGTTTTCGATAAAGCAGGTGTTTACACCTATAACGTTACTGAAAAAATCACTTCAAATACAAACTATGATTATGATGAGTCTGTATATGCAGTTACTGTAACCGTTACAGACAATTCCGAAGGTGTTCTGTCTGCAAGAGTTTCTATTCTCAAAAACGGTATGGAATCCTCCGAAATAGTATTCCGCAACGGTTTCGTTCCAACACCTATTACATTCGATATTTCGGCCGAATTCGGCGGAACAAAAATCCTTGACGGAAGACCTGTCAATGAGGAAGAGTTTGAGTTTAGGTTAATTAATGCTATTAACGGCGAACAAATCGGCGACACTGTGAAAAACATTAAAGACGGTGGCAAGGATATCTTCAAATTCCCTCAAGTCACCATCCCAGAAGCTGGTATTTATCACTATAAGATTACCGAAATAATCGGCGATGAAAAAGGAGTTTCCTACGATACTGCTTCCTATCATGTTGTTTTAGAAGTGATTCAGGACGACAACGGAATTCTTCATATTAAAGATGATACGTCTACAACTGATATTGTAGAGGGCAAACAGCTTTATAAAGGTACTGTTACCAAAGAAGAGGTAGGCGGTGTTCTTACCGAGGTTGTTCATTATGAAAGTATTAGCAACAACGGTGAAATAATTTTCAATAACACCTATAAGGCAGACCCCGCACACGTTACCTTAGAGGCAATAAAGACTCTTACAGGCCGTGACCTTAAAGATGGTGAATTTAAGTTTGACCTTTATAATACCGACCACTCTTATGTGTATGACGGCAAAACTCCTATACAGGATGATGTTGTTCTCACGTTGAAGGATGATGGCACAGGCAATATAACCTTTATGCCAATAACCTTTGAAAATGAAGGCACCTTCTACTACGTGGTTGTTGAAGATGAACTTGACGAAAAGGGCATTACAGCTGACAAAAATGCTTATAAGATTGAAGTTACTGTTACTGACAACCACGACGGTAAATTAGTTGCAACTATTAAGGTGAACGGTCAGGATATCACAGGTTCTACTGCTGACACAGTAAAATTCCATAATACCTATACGGTAGCGGCTACCGAAATTGTTATAAAAGGTAACAAGGTGCTTACAGGTCGCGAACTTAAGGCAGGGGAATTTTCATTTGAGCTTTACGATAATGAGAATGTAAAAATCGAAACTGTTAAAAACTCTCCTGATGGTAGTTTCGAATTTACTGCAATTCCCATTAGTGAAGCAGGTGAATATGTATATACCATTCGTGAATTAGGAGGCAGTGAAAAAGAAATAACCTACGACGATACTGTTTATACAGTAAGGGTTGATGTCACTGATAATCTGGATGGCACATTTAAGGTTAAATATACCTATATTAAAGGCACCGAAACTGCAGACGGCATAATCTTTACAAATGTTTATACCGCACCTGCTTTGGAACCTGATCCAATTCCAGATACGAGTGAACCTGACATTCCTAAGACTGGTGATAACAGCAATATATGGCTATGGTTTGCTCTGCTGTTTGTAAGCGGTACAGGACTTTTTGGCACAACACTGTATATAAAAAAGAGAAGAGAATATCTAGAAGAAAACTAAAAAATTATAATTAATGCTTGGCCCCTATCGGAAATCGGTAGGGGTTGAGTTTATATAAATAATATGGTGTTTAAGTAATCATGTAGTAAGATAAAACCGTGCATCTATAATATTGAAAATTATTTTTAAGTGTGTTATAATACAAGCATATAAATTCATAAAGGAATTGGTATTTATGAAAACATATACAATTATTGCAGGCGTTAATGGCTGCGGTAAAAGCAGTTTGTCAGGTGTTTTAAGGACTGAAATTGATAATTTGGGTAAAATTATTGATGTCGATAAAATTACTGTTGCTTGTGGTGGTAACGCTATTGAAGGTGGTAAAAAAGCCATAGCAATTATTGATGATTGTTTAGAAAAAGAAATTTGTTTTACACAAGAAACAACACTTTCTGGAAAAAAGACTTTAAATACAATTAAACGGGCAATTGAAAAGGGTTATTTTATTCGTCTTTACTATGTTGGGCTTGATACAATGGAAGAAAGTTTACTTCGCATTGATAACAGAGTAAAAAAGGGCGGTCATAATATTGATACCGATGCAGTAACAAAACGCTTTGGTAAGCGTTTTGAAGATTTGCTCATCGTACTACCGCATTGTAATGAGGCAACTTTTTATGACAATGACAACGGCTTTGTAACGGTCGCTAAATATAAAAATGGTGAACTTCAACCAATTGGCAAAAATAGTCCAAAATGGCTAAAAGAATTAATTGAGAAGATGAATTAATGAAAAATCGTGTGTCAATTCGATACACGGTTTTTTGCGTAAAATGCACCAAAAAATCACCTTATGGTGTTTGCTTAACATCTAGCACCCCATAGCCGCACTCACACCATAAGTGCTCTAAATCCGCATAAACACAGGAATTTTTTGGAAACCAAAAATTTATGGTGTTCTCTTGACATTTTCCCCTGCGGCTGCTGATACCATTAAAAGCTTCTTCGAAGATACCGGCACATCGCCCGATGATTACGATGCTGTATTTACGGGCGATTTAGGCTCGGTAGGAACAACGCTGCTGTATGAGCTTCTGCAAAAAGAGGGAATAAACCTTCAAAATGTTCACAAGGATTGCGGTAATATGATATTTAATCCCGAAAAGCAGGATGTCCATGCGGGCGGTTCGGGATGCGGATGCTCAGCAAGTGTGTTATGCTCGCATATTTTAAACAGCATGAAAAAAGGTGCATATAAAAACATTTTGTTCTGTGCAACAGGCGCACTAATGTCGCCGACCTCCACCCAGCAGGGACAAAGCATACCTTGTATTGCTCATCTAGTCAATATTAAAATAAATTGATTGACAAAGTTTTGAAAAAAATATAATATATTATAGTAAAGTTTTTAAAATAAGGGGGCAGATTATGGAGGAAAAAATCCTAGAGCTTTTAAGCCTTAAAAGATTTGGCGAGTTAAAGACCTTGCTTTCTCAAATGAATCCTGCTGATATAGTAGAATACTTTGAGGTTATACCCGAACATGAGCTGCTTCTTGTTTTTAGAATTCTTCCCAAAGAGCTTGCCGC
>JAFVID010000074.1 GCA_017474205.1 Clostridia bacterium
AATTCGGTTGAGGAACAAATCAAATACATTACGGAGAAAATTAATAATGGTTAAGGTGTTTATAAACGGCGGAGCAGGTACAACAGGACTTCGTATCGTTGAGCGTTTATCTGTTAGGGATGATGTGGAACTTATATCCATCCCCGATGAATGCAGAAAAGACCCTGTAGAGGTTAAAAAAAGAATAGAGATGTCAGATGTAACCTTCCTTTGTCTGCCCGATGCCGCCGCAATTGAAGCGGTAGCATTAGCCGAGGGAAGCGGTGCTAAAATAATAGATACATCCACCGCCCACCGTACCAATGAGGCCTTTGCTTACGGTTTTGCGGAACTGTCAAATGAACACCGTGAAAAGATAAAAAACGGCAACCGTATCGCGGTACCGGGATGTCACGCCAGCGGATTTGTAGCACTTATGTATCCAATGGTGAAAAATGGCTTTGTGTCGGCAGATGCCTCTATCACCTGTTTTTCTTTAACAGGATATAGCGGCGGCGGTAAAAGTATGATAGCCGACTATCAGAATGATGAAAGGGAAGAGGAACTTTCCTCCCCAAGAATATATGCCCTTTCTCAAAATCATAAACATTTAAGAGAAATGGCTTATGTGACAGGGCTTGAAAATCCACCCGTTTTTTCTCCCATAGTGGCTGATTATTACAGCGGAATGGTGGTATCTATTCCTTTAACGAAGGATATGTGCAAAGCCACTCCAAAAGAGATAAGTGAAATGTTCAAATCTCATTATGAAGGGCAACCTCTCATAAACGTAAAGGATTATGATCCCGAACAAACCGGAATGATTGGTTCAAATAATCTTTCAATGAGAGATTCAATGGAGATAATGGTCTGTGGAAATGATGACAGATTTACGCTTCATGCCCGATTCGATAATTTAGGTAAAGGTGCTTCGGGTGCCGCAATACAATGTTTTAATATTATGACTGGACAGGATGAAACCAAAGGTCTTGTATTATAATTGGAGAGATAAATATTATGATAAATATAAACGGTGGCGTGTGTGCCCCTAAAGGATACAAAGCATCGGGTGTCCATTGTGGTATCCGTAAGAATAAAACAAAAAGAGATTTGGCACTTATCATCAGTGAAAAAAGGGCTGCGGTTGCCTGTACCTATACCCTTAACCTCGTAAAGGGTGCCCCCATCTACGTTACAAAAGAGAATGTAAAGGACGGATATGCTTCTGCCATTATCTGCAACAGCGGAAATGCCAATACCTGTAACGCCAACGGTATAGAAATTGCCGAAGGTATGTGCGAACTTGTTGAAAGATTTACAGGTATAGATAAAGGTGACGTTGTTGTTGCATCCACAGGTGTTATCGGTCAACCCTTAAGTTTAGAACCTATCGAAAACGGTATGCAAAACCTTGTTGATAGTTTAGGTGATGATAACAGTAAAGATGCCGCCGAAGGCATAATGACCACCGATACCGTTCTCAAAGAGATCGCCTTTGAGTTTGAGGTAAAGGGCAAAAAGGCAAGAATAGGTGGTATTGCAAAGGGTTCGGGAATGATACATCCCAATATGGCAACCATGCTTGTTTTTATCACCTCCGATGTGGCAATATCCCCCGAAATGCTTAAAAAAGCACTTTCCAATGATGTTCAAAAGAGTTTCAATATGGTTAGCGTTGACGGAGATACCTCCACCAACGATATGGTAACCGTCCTTGCCAACGGTATGGCAGAAAATGATATTATTGATAAAGAAGATGAGGATTACAATACCTTCTGCGAAGCCCTTTTCGCCGTAACTTCCTATCTTTGCCGTTCTATCGCAAAGGATGGGGAAGGTGCAACCAAACTTCTCGAATGTAAGGTTGTGGGTGCAAAGGATTACGAAACCGCCCGTGTGGTGTCCAAATCGGTTATCACCTCTTCACTTTTCAAGGCAGCAATGTTCGGCGCCGATGCTAACTGGGGTAGAGTACTTTGCGCTATCGGATACAGCGGTGCAGATGTAGACGTAACCAAAATAGACGTAAGTTTCGCATCTAAAGCAGGTGAAATTGCGGTTTGTAAGAATGGTAGCGGAATAGATTTCTCCGAAGATATTGCCAAAACAGTTCTCACCGAGGATGAAATCACTATCAATATAAACTTGAATTCCGGTGAATACTCCGCCTGTGCCTGGGGTTGCGATTTAACCTATGACTATGTAAAAATAAATGGTGATTACAGAACCTAAAATCACTAAAAAGGAATGATAAAAATGGAATTTACCAATCCTCAAAGAGCAGAGGTGCTTATCGAAGCACTTCCCTATATACAAAAATATAACGATAAAATCGTCGTTGTAAAATACGGCGGCGGAGCCATGAAAAACGATGACCTTAAACATAAGGTAATGGGTGATATTGTTCTTTTATCCCTTATTGGAGTTAAGGTTGTGCTTGTCCACGGCGGTGGTCCCGAAATTACTGATACTTTAGGTAAACTCGGTATGGAATCCAAATTCTTAAACGGACTTCGTGTAACCGATGCCGATACCGCTAAAATTGTTCAAATGGTTTTGGCAGGTAAAACCAATAAAGACCTTGTATCTATTCTCCAAAGCGTAGGTGGTAAAGCTATCGGTCTTTGCGGTATTGATGGTGGTATGATATCCGCTACAATGAAGGATGAAAATTTAGGTTACGTTGGTGAAATCACCGATTTTGATCCTACCCCCGTACTCAATACCTTAGATAGTGGATATATCCCCGTTATTGCAACTTTAGGTTGTGATAGTGAGGGCAACGTTTACAATATAAATGCCGATACCGCCGCAGCAAAAATTGCCGCAACTTTAGGAGCAGAAAGTTTAATCTCCCTTACCGATACCAGCGGGATTTTACGCGACCCCAGTGATAAAACCTCCACCATCCCCGTTATCAACGTGGATGAAGCATACAAACTTGTGGATGAAGGCATTATTTCAGGTGGTATGATTCCCAAGGTTGACTGTTGTGTAAATGCAGTCCGTGAGGGTGTTAAAAAGGTGTTTATTATCGATGGAAGCATCCCTCACTCACTTATCGTTGAAATGCTTACCGATGAAGGTATCGGTACAATGTTTCATTAAGTTTTGTGGTGAAAGATATGAATAAAGGTCAAAAAGCGGCAGAACTTTTCAAAGAGGGATATAACTGCTGTCAAGCAGTGCTCGGAGCGTTCTGCGAGGATTTAGGAATAGATTTCAAAACCGCAATGATGCTTGCATCCTCCTTTGGCGGAGGTATGGGCAGAATGAGAGAGGTCTGCGGTGCCGTTAGCGGTGCCTTTATGGTCTACGGTCTTAAAAAGGGATATTCTTCCCCCGAAGACGTTAAGGGCAAAGGTGATCAGTACGCTGTTATTCAACAAATGGCGGCGGATTTTAAGGCAGAAACAGGATCAATTATCTGCCGAGAACTCTTAAGCGGAATGGCAGACAATAAACCCATTCCTTCCCCCCGCACAGGAGAATATTACAAAAAACGTCCCTGCGGAGAACTTGTAGAACTTGCCGCAAATATAGTAGAAAAATATATTGCAGAATAAATAAAAAAGTCGAGGCGTATGAGTCATACTCTAAAGGACAGTACAACAAGACACGAAAACACCCTTAGTTTTTTTAAAAACTAAGGGTGTTTATAATATTCTCTTTCTTTGTTAGTCAAGTTGTGCTATAATACAACTAACCGATAAATAAGAATTTACAAGTGAGTGTAAAAATGAAGTATATAGA
>JAFVID010000075.1 GCA_017474205.1 Clostridia bacterium
CACCAACTATCACAACGTTAAAGGTAAGTATATGCACATTATGGACATCGTTCCCGGTGGTAAATGTGCTATCCTCGCCGGTGCAGGTCCTATGGGTCTCGGTGCTATCGACTATGCTATCCATCGTGACGTTCATCCCTCTTTGCTCGTTGTTACCGATATTGACGATGCCCGTCTTGAACGTGCTGCATCTATCTATCCCCCCGAAGAAGCAAAGAAATTCGGTGTTGAACTCCACTATGTAAATACCGCTAAATGTGAAGATCCCGTTGCAGCTCTCCGCGACCTTACCGATGGCGAAGGTTATGACGACGTATTCGTATTTGCTCCCGTTAAACCCGTTGTTGAACAAGGTGGAGCTATCCTTGGTTTTGACGGTTGTCTTAACTTCTTTGCAGGTCCTACCAACACCGCTTTCTCTGCAGAATTCAACTTCTACAACGTTCACTACAACACCACCCACCTTGCAGGTGATTCGGGTAGTAACCTTGATGACCTCTTTGAGGCAATCTCTATGATGAGCAGCGGCAAGATTGACCCCTCTTCTATGATTACCCACGTTGGCGGTCTTGACTGTGTTGTTGATACCACCCTTAACCTTCCCAAAATCCCCGGTGGTAAGAAACTTATCTACACCCACGTTTCTATGCCCCTTACCGCTATTGATGATTTTGCAAAGTTGGGCGAAACCGATCCCTTCTTCAAGGATCTTGCCGATATCGTTGCAAAGAACAACGGTCTCTGGTGCTTAGAAGCAGAGAATTATCTCCTTGCTAATGCAAAAGCTCTTTAATCTTAACAGAGAGAATATATTATCTTATTAAACAACCTCTTACAGAGGTAAAAATATGGAGGAATAACAAATGAAAATCTTTTTGGATTCTGCTCATATCGAAGATGTAAAAAAAGCATATGATATGGGTGCCATTTCCGGTGTTACCACCAACCCCACCATCATTTCCCGTGAGGGAGAAAAATTTGAAGACCTTCTTAATCAAATTACCGAGATCATGACCGATGGTCCCGTATTTGCTGAAGTTCTTGCTATCGAATCCGAGGGTATGATCGCTGAAGGTATGGATCTTTGGAACAAATACAAAGATAAAAATATCGTTATCAAAATCCCTGCTATCCCCGAAGGTCTTAAAGCAGTTAAAGCTCTTTCTGCTAACGGCGTTCGCGTTTGCGTTACCGTTGTTTACTCTGCTGTTCAAGCTCTTCTCGCTGCCAACGCAGGTGCAATGTACGTTGCTCCCTTCGTAGGCCGTATGGATGATATCGGCGAAAACGGTCTTAACCTCGCTGCTGAAATCCGCGAAATCTTTGACGCTCAAGGTATCGAAACCCAAATAATCGCTGCTTCTGTTCGTCATCCTGTTCACGTTGCTGAACTCGCAAAGATGGGTGTTGACATTGCTACCATGCCCTTCAAGGTAATTATGCAAATGGCTACCAACCCCAACACCGCTCGTGCAGTTGACGGATTCCTTAAAGACTGGGAAAAAGTGCCCAAATAATCTGACTGATTATAAATAGTAAAACCCTGCGAATGAATATTCGCAGGGTTTTTGTTTTTTCGTTGGTTAAAGTCCTTCCTTTTCCCAGGAGTGATACACCCAGATAAGTAGTAAAAAGGATAGAAGTCCGTAACACAATGCTAACAAAATAATAGTAAAGAAAAATACAAATATAAACTCATATATCGATGAAAAATCAGATATTAATTCACGCAATATAAACGGCGATATAAATACTAAAAACACAATAACCTCTTGACGGAAATCGGCACTTTTAAGTGCTATAATTGCTTTTGATTTTGTATTTTCTTTGGCTTTTATAAAAATCTCACGTTTATCGTAATCTGAATGTTTTATTTTCTTTATAAACGGAAGTACAATTGCGATACACACAGCTAACCCGAAAAAGTAACGAAAATAGTATGTATTCCGAATCAATCCGGTTACATTCACAAAAATATTAAATAAAAATGATACCAAAAACACTATTGCTAACATCCACAGGAATTTTTTAATATATTTTATTATCCACATTTTATTACCTTTCAATATTTATCCTTGATAATTCGAAATATATTCCTCGGCAAAATGGGCGGCGGTTGCACCGTCTCCAACGGCGGTAACAATTTGTCGAACTACCTTTGTTCGCACGTCACCCACCGCATAGACACCCGGGATACTCGTTTTGGTGGTTTCGTCGGCTACTATATATCCCAAATCGTCAAGTTCAATTTGGTTTACAAACAGTTTTGTTTCGGGGTTTCTACCAACGCTGATGAAAAGTCCTCCAAGGGATATTTCTTCGGTGCTTCCATCATTGTTCTTAATAACAACACCTTCAATAGTTTTATCAAAGATAAGTTTTTCAATTTGAGCGTTCCACTTAAACTCGATATTATTCGCTTTTTCCAAGGGGTCGCGATATATTTTCTCGGCTTTGAGGGCATCTCTTCTATGAATAAGATATACCTTTTCGCAAATTTTGGAGAGAAGCAAAGCATCTGCCGCTGCGGAGTTACCTCCACCTACCACGGCAACAGTTTTGCCACGATAGAACATTCCGTCACAGGCGGCACAATATCCAACACCTCGGCCAATAAGTTTTTCTTCATTTTCAATTCCTAAATGTTTATGGTCGGCACCGGTGGCTATTATAACGGTTTTGGAGTAAAACTCCCCTACTCCTGTCGTTATCTTTTTAGGATTGCTCAATAAGTCCACCGATTGCACCTCGGTCTGGATGGTTTTTGCCCCAAAATGTTCGGCGCCTTGTTGCATTTTATATCCCAAAGTAAAGCCGTCTATCCCCTCGTTAAATCCGGGATAGTTATCTATCTGTTCGGTTTGGGTCATTTGTCCCCCTGCCGAAAACTTTTCAAGCACCACAGTTTTTAGCCCTGCCCTTACGGCATAGAGGGCGGCGGTATATCCTGCGGGGCCGCCACCGATGATAATCACGTCTAAAATTTCGTTTCCCATAATATATCGCTCCTTATGGATTTCTTTTATCATTATAACCTACTTTAGTAATTTATTCCATACTTTTTTGAAAAAACTCTTTACTTTCACACTTTTGTATGTTAAAATTTTCATACAGTAAAGTGTTAAGATTTTACATTGTGATACTTTTCTTTTAAGAAAGGATGTTTTTTATGAATTCCAAACTCAAAGCATTTGGTGCAGATGAACTTTTTAGTGCTATTCTTACCCTTGAAACTGTTGAAGAGTGCTATGCTTTTTTTGAGGATCTTTGCACCATTCCTGAAATTAAGGCGATGTCTCAAAGATACGTTGTTGCCGATATGCTCCGCAACAAAAAAGTTTACAGTGAAATTGTATCCGAAACAGGCGCATCTACCGCCACCATTAGCCGTGTAAACCGTTCCCTTATGTATGGTTCTGACGGATATGAAATGGTATTTAACCGTCTTAAAGAAAAGAATAAATAAAATGAAAAATTGGAACTTTCGCAGTAAAGTTATTACCCTTGACCATCCACTTATAATGGGAATACTCAACCTATCGCCCGAATCCTTTTCGGGGGACGGTAACTGAGACGCTATATCCCGTGCCATGACCCTCGCTGAGCAGGGTGCTGATATTATCGATGTGGGAGGATGCTCCACCGCACCCCATCACAAGGAACTCGTTTCTGAAG
>JAFVID010000076.1 GCA_017474205.1 Clostridia bacterium
GGTAAGACCAAGAGTTTTAGCCGCCTCGTGTTGACCTTTATCTACACTTTCAATACCTGCACGATAAATTTCGGCAAAGTATGCGGAGTAGTTAAGTGAAAAGGTAATTACCGCGGTGGGAAAGGCATCTAAAATCAACATTTCAAGAGTTCTATCTGAAAATCCCATATTTTGCAAGATGATGGGAATACCATAATAGAAGAAGAAAAGTTGTAACATTAACGGTGTACCTCTAAAAACCCAAATGTATGCTTTACAAATAAAACGAAGCGGTGGGAATTTAGAAATACTACCCAAAGTAAAGGGAAGGGCAAGAGGTATTGAGATTGCTAAAGTAAGCACAAATAAAGATAATGTGGTAAGAGAGCCATCCATAAGAGGTGGCAAAATAACCTTAATATTTTCATAAAATGAAACAAAGAAGTTTCCAATGACGTCAAAAATCTGTGTCAAAAAACTCAATATGTTCAACTCCTAAGTTAAGTTCAAAAATCAACTCCTGCGATATCCCAAAGGCACATCGCAGGAGTTAAGTGTATTTTAATTATAGTAGATAGATATAAGGATTATTGATAATCTTCGAGGATAACGATATCTCTACCAAACCATTTTTCACTAATTTTAGCAGCTTCGCCGTTATCAATAAGGGTTTTAATAGCTTCATTGATTTTATCAGAAAGAGTAGTGTCGGCTTTGCGGCAACCGATTGCATAGAAGTCATCACCAAAGGTAACTTCTGAAATAGCAAATTTCTTTTCGAGTTTGCTGTTTTTGTATTCAGCAAGAACTTTGTCGATTACAATGCAATCATAACGAGTGCCCATGTTGGCAATAGCATTGTCATAGTCGGGCAAGGTGGTGATTTTATCTTTAAAAGAATTGTATTCAGCATCAGCTTCCATACATTCAAGAGCAGCGCTACCTTCTTGGGTTGCAATTCTAAGATTTGCAAGATCAGCTTTAGAGTTTACAGTAACACCTTCAGCAAGCATGATGATGATTTCGTTGTTGAGATATTTTTTGGTAAGGGACATAGATTGTTGACGTTCTTCGGTGGCACTCATACCATTCCAGATGCAGTCAATGTTTTTGGAGGAAAGTTCAAGTTCCTTAGAGTTCCAGTCAATGGGTTGGAACTTAACTTTAACACCAAGAACTTTACCAACAGCGTTTGCAAGGTCAATGTCAAAACCAACAAGATTGTTGTTTTCATCACGGAAGCCCATGGGAGCAAAGGTGTCATCAAGACCAACAATCAATTCGCCTTTGTTTTGGATGTAATCCCAACCAATGGCATTAACATCGGTAGCGGTGTCAGCCTTTTCGCCACAACCTGCAAGACACATAACGGATGTGAGCATAAGAACAAGTGCTAACAAAATAGAAATCTTTTTCATTTTTAATTACCTCTTCCTTTAATAAGATAAAGTGATAATACCATAAAACAATGAAAATATCAACCCCTATTTACATTATATAAGCACTTTTTTGTAATATTTTTTATAAAAACACCTAAACTTAAGTAGAGGTGATGTTTTGTGAACGGAATTTTTATATATACGGTTGTCGGTGTTGTATTGGTTTCGATATTAGGATGTTTATCTCATTTCGCCTACGAGTGGCTTGGGAATAATCCAATCTTTGCATTTTTGTTTGCCACAAATGAAAGCATATTTCAGCATATGAAGATATTTATAATGCCATACTTTGCTTATAGCATATTTGAATATTTCGCCTACGGAAAGAATTATCAAAATTTCATTTCGGCTAAGGGGATGTCTTTACTTGCGGGAACCTTGTTTATTCCTGTGTTTTTCTATTCATACAGTGGTATTCTGGGTTTTAACATTGTTTGGTTAGATATTTCAATATACTTTATGGCGGTTATACTCGCATTTTATGTTTCATACAAAAAAATGAACCAAACCTCCTTATCCACAAAAACGGATAATAGTGTTTGGTTCATAGTATCAATTATTATAGTTATTCTAACAATAATATTTTCCTATTATTCACCTGATATTGCATTGTTTATTCCTGAACAATAAGTTTTTCACATAACTCTTTATCAGGACAGACGTAAGCGGTGTTATAGTTATCGTATATCACCATTCCAAAGGGTGAACCTGCCGGTTTTTTAACCTTTTTTACAGGACAGTAATCCACAGGTATAGCAACGTTAGATGCCCCCGCCTTTGAATGTGTGGCAGCAATAATAGCGGCGGTGTTAAGAACACTATCGGGGATAGTATCACCCATAGATTTTACAATAACGTGGCTACCGGGGATATCTTTAGTGTGAAACCACATATCATAGGGTTTTGAGTCCTTAAGGGTTAGAATATCATTTTGTTTATTGTTGCGGCCTGCCAAAATGGTATAACCCTCGGGTGTTACAAATTTAAGATAGGGAAGAGCTTTAAGTTTTGGACCTTTAGAATTATTTTTAATTCTAATATATCCCGCATCAATAAGTTCGTTTTTAATTTCGTTTAATTCTCTCGTTGTTTTGGCACGGGAAAGTTCATCAAAAACGCTGTCTAAATATTCGAGTTCTCTCATGCTGTCGGCGATTAATTCTTCTAACATTCCTGCCGCAGTACAATATTTACGATAATCCTTAAAATATTTAGCCGCATTTTGAGCGGGAGAAAGTGCAGGGTCTAACTTGATTTTAACAGTATCGCAGTTTTCGGAGTAATAGTCAATAACTTCACAATAAGGAACACCTGACTTTATCACACCGATATTTGCCTTGATAAGTTCTCCATATTTACGAAGTTCCTCACGATTTTCGGTCTTCTTCAAATCTTTTTTACGAAGTTCCGCTTTACGGGCAACACGTGAGTGAATATTGGTAAGAACCTTTAACAATTCTTGTGATTGTGTTTGGATGGCAGTTTTTTGATCTTTTTCTTTATAAAAACTATCAAGTGCATCCGAAAGGGATTCAAATTCAATGTTTTTATAACTTGGACCATACTGATGAGTTTGAATAAATGTAAATTCTTTTGGAGTGCCGTCTTTGTCAGCAATAACTGTTGGAATACCTTTGCCGGAATTTATTAAATCACAAACTTCGGTAAGTTTTTCGATTAAACGTTTCTCCATGGTGGGAGAGAGTTCATCTGCAAAACTGTCGGAGGTAGGATTTACATAATAAGCGACCTCACGGCAAATGAGGGGAGAAAGTCCGTCAAAAGCGTTAAGTAGAGCGGATGAAAGTTCTCTATTGCCTTGTTTTTTTACGTGGATAATATATTCATCGGGATTAAGTGAGGTGATGTCTACACCATCAGATTTTGGTGGTAGAGAATATTTTACCCCGTGCATAATAACCCTGACTTGGTCGGAAAGGTCGGTTTTTCTAATAGCATCAATAACTCGTTCATTTTCATCACAAAGTATGATGTTAGAACGCCTGCCCATAAGTTCGCAAATAAGGGTAAGTTTAACTTGGTCTCCCATTTCATTTGTGGCGTCAAAATCAAGATATATAATTCTTTCTAAATTATCTTGACGAAGGGAAACAAGCTTAGCACCAACTAACTTCTTGCGAAGTAACATACAAAGCATAGGAGGCACAGCAGGGTTTTCCATCTCGGTTTTTGTGAACTGAATACGAGACCCCGACGGATCAGCACTAATAAGTAGTTTACCCGAAAAATCTCTGCTTCTAAGCATTAAAACAATAACGTTTCGTGAAGGCATAAACACCTTGTCAACACGGCAAGATAACGCTTTGCTTTTTATTTCGTTTTTAATAATTCTTAAAAATGCACCATCAAAAGCCATAAGGTGTTCTCCCTTCATAAAATATGCATAAATTATATCATAGCAAAACTTAAAATACAATAAATAAAATGTTGAACTTTTGAAAAATGTTTGTTATAATATCTTTATATTGCAAAATAAAGGAATGATTTGATGCTAACAGATATTCAAATAGCACAACAAACCAAACTCAAACCCATTACTGAAATTGCTGAAAATTTAGGAATTAAGAACGAAGAATTAGAACCCTACGGCAGATATAAAGCCAAACTTTCTTATGAACTTCAACAAAGAGTAGCAAATAATGAGGATGGTAAACTTATCCTCGTTACCGCTATTAACCCCACTCCCGCAGGTGAAGGCAAAACCACCACCACCGTTGGTCTTGGTCAAGCGATGGCAAAAATCGGAAAGAATGCCATTATCGCCCTTCGTGAACCATCTTTAGGACCTGTATTCGGTGTTAAAGGCGGTGCCGCAGGCGGTGGATATTCTCAAGTTCTCCCTATGGAAGATATTAACCTTCATTTCACAGGAGACCTTCACGCAATTACTGCTGCAAATAACCTTCTTTGCGCACTTCTCGATAACCACATCCAACAAGGCAATAAGTTAGATATTGATACCCGCAAAATCACCTTCAAACGTTGTATGGATATGAATGATCGTGCCCTTCGTAAAATCGTTGTTGGTATGGGTGGTCCTATGTCGGGTGTACCCCGTGAAGATGGTTTCGTTATCAGTGTTGCAAGTGAAATTATGGCTATCCTTTGCCTTTCTAACGATATGGCAGACCTTAAATCCCGTCTTGCCGATATTATCGTTGCCTACAGTCGTAGCGGTGAACCTGTAACCGCAGGTCAACTCAATGCAACTGGATCTTTAGCAGCACTTCTTAAGGATGCTCTTAAACCTAACCTTGTTCAAACTATTGAAGGTACTCCCGCACTTATGCACGGTGGACCTTTTGCCAATATTGCCCACGGATGTAACTCGGTTCAAGCAACCAAACTTGGCCTTAAACTTGCCGATTACTGCATCACCGAAGCAGGTTTCGGTTCCGACCTAGGTGCCGAAAAATTCTTCGATATTAAATGCCGTATGGCAGGACTTAAACCCTCTGCAGTAGTTCTTGTTGCTACTATCAGAGCCCTTAAATTCAATGGCGGTGTTAAGAAAGAGGACGTTAAAGAACCTAACCTCGAAGCGCTTAAAAAGGGTATAGTAAACCTCGAAAAACACATTGAAAATATGCATAAATTCGGTGTACCCGTAATTGTAACCCTTAATAGTTTCGATACCGACACCGAAGAAGAAACCAACTTCGTTCGCGATTTCTGTAAAGAAAACGGTGCCGACTTTGAACTTTCCAAGGTATTTGCCCTTGGTGGAGATGGCGGTGTTGAACTTGCGAAAGCGGTTGTAAATGCTTGTGAAAAGGAATCTAATTTTAAACCTCTTTATGCCGATGACCTTTCTATTAAAGAAAAGGTAGAAACCATCGCAAAAGAGATTTATGGTGCCGATAAGGTTAACTTCACACCAAAAGCACTTAAAGAAATTGCTGAAATTGAAGCACTTGGCGGTGGAAAGTATCCCGTATGTGTTGCCAAAACGCAGTATTCCTTCTCCGATGACCCCAAACTTCTTGGTAAACCCAGCGGCTTTGATATTACCGTAAGAGAAGCAAAATACAACGCAGGTTCAAGATTTACCGTACTTCTTACCGGCGATATTATGACAATGCCCGGACTCCCCAAAATTCCCTGTGCAGAGCATATTGACGTTGATGAAAACGGCGTAATAACCGGTTTGTCATAATAGTTTAAGGGAATGTAAATAAATATTAAAACCCCTTGACATTTTATGGGAAATTATGTATTATTAACTTAGCGAAAGCACAAAATACATTTAGGAGGCTTATTATTATGAATGATAGCAAAAAAACTTTTTGGATTATTGCATCTATTATTGCACTTGCAGGTGTAGCCGCCGCAGTAGCTTATTTTGTTGCAAAGTATGTTCGTTCTCGTAACGAAGAAACCTTCGAAGACCTTTATGATTGCGATTGTGACGGATTTTTCGATGATTGTGATTGCGACTGTGTATGTGATTGCGGTTGCGAAGACACTGTTGAAGAATAATTCAAATAAAAAGATGAGGATTGAGTTATTTACTCAATCCTCTATTTTTTTATTATTTAGATTTAATATCCTTATGCTTACTCTTAAGCGCTTCAAAGGTTTCGTTACTAATAACGTGTTCAATTCTACAGGCATCTTCAGAAGCAATTTGTTTGTCTACACCTAAATAGGTAAGTATATCGGTTAAAATGTTGTGACGTTCATAAATATTCTCAGCAATTTCTAATCCTTCAGAGGTGAGGGTTATGTAGCCGTCTTTATCAACAATGATGTATCCGCCATTTTTAAGCAGTCCTACTGCACGGCTTACACTGGGTTTAGAATATCCCATATATTCGCAAATATCTATTGAACGTACGTTAGATATTTCCTTTGAAAGGATAAATATTGTTTCAAGATACATTTCTCCTGATTCTTGTAACGGCATTGTTCACACCCCTTTGCTTTTTGTATATTATATCATATTGACCAATGAAAATCAATACCACAAAAATTAAATTAAAATGTCGAAAAGTTCTTGACAAGAAATATTTTATTTGTTATAATAACCGACGGTTAGCAAACGCTAACCGATTTTTAAGACATCAGGTTAGCAGTTGCTAACATTAGATATGAGGTATAAATATGAAAACGTTGAAGGATGTAAAAATAGGTAAAAAAGTAAAGGTTGTTAAACTCCATGGTGAAGGCGCAATAAAGCGTAGAATTATGGATATGGGCCTCACTAAAGGAGTAGAAATATATGTCCGTAAGGTAGCTCCTTTAGGCGACCCTATTGAACTTAATCTTAGAGGATATGAATTATCACTAAGAAAAGAAGATGCCGAAATGGTTGAGGTCGAATAATATAAATAAGGGAGTGTTTTAATATGTCTATAAAAATTGCTTTGGTAGGTAATCCAAACAGCGGAAAAACTACCTTGTTTAATGCTTTAACAGGTATGAATCAGTACGTAGGTAACTGGCCCGGTGTTACTGTAGAAAAGAAAGAAGGACGTCTTAAAAAGAATGAAGACGTTGTTTTGGTTGATCTTCCCGGAATATATTCCCTTTCTCCATATACGTTAGAAGAGGTTGTAGCAAGAAACTTCCTTGTTGAAGAACGCCCTGACGTAATACTTAACATTGTTGACGGAACAAATCTTGAGAGAAACCTTTATCTTACTACCCAACTTATAGAACTTGGCATACCCGTTGTTATCGCTATCAATATGATGGATATTGTTGAGAAAAATGGGGATAAAATAGATATTCAAGAACTTTCAAAAAGAATAGGATGCAAAATTGTTGTAATATCTGCCCTTAAAGGTACGGGCGTTAATGAAGCCGCCGATATTGCTGTCGAGGTAGCCAATAGTAAAGAACCCGCCCCGGTATATAACTATTCAGGTGTGGTTGAACACGCTATTGCCCATATTGAGGAAGCTGCAGTTCATCATATGCCCGAAGAACAACAGCGTTGGTATGCAGTAAAAATATTTGAGAGAGATAAAAACGTTCTTGAAGAATTAAATTTGGCAAAAGAAAAACTTGAACATATTGAAAAGGATATTTTACTTGTAGAAAATAAATTGGATGATGATGCAGAGGCAATCATCATAAATGAACGTTATCTTTATATTGAAAATATCCTTAAAGGATGTTTTAACAAAAAGAGTTTAGGTCGACTTACAATGTCGGATAAAATTGACCGAATAGTAACCAATCGATATTTAGCACTTCCTATATTTATTGTAATTATGTTTTTGGTATATTTTATATCCATCGGTTC
The DNA here is from genome assembly GCA_017474205.1 of Clostridia bacterium. GTDB lineage: Bacteria > Bacillota > Clostridia > Oscillospirales > Acutalibacteraceae > UMGS1484. The sequence continues at coordinate 7,690 of JAFVID010000076.1, forward strand.
GATTGGTGATTGGACAGTTGGCTTTATGAATGATACCTTGTTTGGTGAGTGGATTATCCCCGCAACTGAAACCTTTTTCACAAACATAGGTTGTCAAGGTTGGCTTGTAAGTCTTATATCTGAAGGTATTGTTAGTGGATTCGGTGCCGTTCTTGGTTTCGTACCGCAACTTATGATACTCTTTTTACTTCTTTCTATCCTTGAAGATTGCGGATATATGTCAAGAGTTGCATTTATTTTGGATAGAATGTTTAGAAAATTTGGTCTCTCAGGTAAATCGTTTATCCCAATGCTCGTAGCAACGGGATGTGGTGTCCCCGGTATAATGGCATCTCGTACCATTGAACAGGATAGAGATAGAAAAATTACCATTATGACCACAGGATTTATTCCTTGTGGTGCAAAAACACCTATTATAGGTCTTGTAGCAGGGGCTTTGTTTGGCGGTAGTGCATTGGTTGCTACATCTGCATATTTGCTCGGTGTAACCGCTGTTGTTGTATCGGGTATAATGCTCAAAAAGACAAAGTTGTTTGCAGGTGATCCCGCCCCCTTTGTAATGGAACTTCCTCAATATCACGCACCTATATATACAAATATCCTTCGTACAACCTGGGAAAGAGGTTGGGGATTTATTAAAAGAGCAGGATCAGTTATTGTTGCCGCAGGTATAATTATTTGGATGTTAAATCATCTTTCTATTGATAACGGAATTAAATTTATTACAGAAGAAACCGGTGGAAAATCTATTTTAGAGATTTTAGGAAATGCGGTATCTGTAATATTCCGCCCCTTAGGTTTTGGTGATAATTTCGAACCTGCAGTAGCAACAATATTAGGTCTTGTTGCCAAGGAAGAGGTCGTAGGTGTATTCGGTACACTTTCGGGCGGTAATGCCGAAATGGGCTTTAATTTAGCCCTTAACGGTAGCCGTTTGGCGGGAATGTCCTTTATGGTATTTAACCTTCTTTGCGCTCCTTGTTTTGCAGCTATGGGTGCAATTCGCCGCGAAATGAACAACTGGAAATGGAGTGCAGGAGCAATTGCTTATATGTGTGTATTTGCTTATGCGGTATCCCTTATGATTTATCAGTTTGGTTCTTGGTTTTCCGGTAATGGTAATTTGATTGGAACTATTTTTGCAAGTGTTGTTGCTATATTTATGCTTTATATGTTGTTTAGAAAAGATAAAAACAAGATAGGAGAGAGGTAATATGTGGCCTACAGTAGTTGTTGGAATATTGGTAGCGGTATTGTTTGTTGCCATTATAATTAACTTAATTCGTAAGAAGAAAAAAGGTAAATCAAACTGTTCTTGTGGCGGAAACTGTGGGCTTTGCAGTATGGGCTGTAAAAGCGATAACAAAGAATAATTAAAACAACAAAACGCACCGTGCAATCACGGTGCGTTTTTAGTCGAAAAATAAATTATTCGGCTTGTTCTTCCTTTTGTTTTGCAAAACATTCGCTGCAGTAAACAGGACGATCTTCACGGGGACGGAAGGGAACTTTTGCTTCTTGACCGCAAGCGGCACAAACTGCAGTAAACATTTCTCTTTCGCCTCTGGCAGCGTTTTTACGAGCGTCACGGCAGGATTTGCAACGTTGGGGCTCATTTACGAATCCCTTGGAATCGTAGAATTCTTGTTCACCGGCGGTGAATACGAATTCGGAACCGCATTCTTTGCAAATTAGGGTTTTGTCTTCAAACATAATTTTTTACCTCGCTTGATAAATACTTTGCCCTGGCCCGGAGTTGCACCGTACATCTTTGAAAATTCAACGCTCTTCTTTTAAGCTACACGGACATATTTTAGAGATTTAAGAAACTAACCTAAATCTCTTATTTTTCGTTTGATTCTTGAAATGGCATTATTAACCGATTTCTTGTTAGTAGAAAGTTTAAAGGAAATTTTATCTTGGTCATAACCTGCTAAATAAAGAGAAAAAACATCATTTTCGAAAGAGGAGAGTTTAGCCGATAAAGTTTCTTTTAAAAGATGAAATTCCTCTTGTGTGATATATGTATCTTCAGCACTTGTTTCTTTAGGCAGGGTAGAACAGTCATCTAACGGAACTATAACAGAATCGGGAATGCGCTTTTTTGCGAGAGATTTTCTAACAGCGGATATAATGCTGTTATCAACACAAAGAATAGCGTAGGTCTTAAATGATGAACCACCGTCAGACCGATAACTTTTAACAGCTCTAAAAAGACCAATAAAACCTTCTTGAACTAAATCTTCACCCTCGAAATCGGCACTAATATAACCATTAGCACGATTCTTAACAATGGGTAAGTATCTTGATATAATGGTAAACCAAGCGGAATGATCTCCTTTTGAAGCAAGGCCAACAAGAACTTCGTCGGTTAATGCACTATAACCTTGTTCCTGGAGCTTTCCCATCTAAATTCCTCCATTACTAATACCAATTTAATTTTAATCTAAAAGTTAAATTTTGTCAACCACTTTTTTCTATTTTAATAAAAAAACGCGAAAAAATCGCAAAATTATAAATATTTTTCACAATAAACTCTTAAAATTCCACAAATCGTCTTAGAATCACACAATTCGCCACGAACAATCATATCGTAAGCTTCTTTTAGCGGAAGTTTAATAACGTCAAGAAATTCATCCTCATCAAGATGTTGATTACCTTTACAAAGTTCAGTTGCCTTGTAAATATAAATTGTTTCACCGCAGTAACCGGGAGAGGGATAAACCTCGCCTAAAAGTTCAATCTTTTTAGCACTATATCCCGTTTCTTCAACAAGCTCACGAGATGCACAATCTAACGGATCTTCACCCTTTTCGATTTTACCTGCAGGAATTTCGGTAACGACTTTGCCGTAAGCATAACGGTATTGTTTAACAAGAAGAACTTCATCATTGTCGGTTAGAGCAACTATACAAGCACCGCCATTATGTTCGATTACCTCTCTTGTGGATTTTTCACCGTTAGGGAGTTCTATTTCATCCACGCGAAGATTTATAATTCTACCGTTAAAAACGTTTTTTTGCGATAATGTTTTTTCGGTTAAATCCATAGCAATCTATCCTTTATAAAAAATAATTAGTAAAGCCAAAGTCCGTCTTGGCTCAAAACGGTAAGTTTTAATTTGCCGTCATCACCAAAGAAGAATGCCACTACATTATCATCATATTTATAAACTTGATATGTAGAACCACTTTCTCCATAAAGGAGCATATCGGCAACGTCTTCGGGAACAGCACCGTTTTTGATGCCGTTACCGAGAACGGCAACAACATCATTTTCGGTTGTAATGGTGGGTTCAAATCCATAAACTGTATCGGGATTAACAATAGCCGCAATACCGCTATTTGTATCATCGTTGGTAAAATAGATAAAATATCCGCCAATGGTATATCGAATAAATCTGGTACCTTCTTCACGATAATATACTTTTTCATTAAAAGATGCTCTGAAATCAACCGATGACATTCTTAAACTGATTTTTTGGGTTAATATATCATCGTTAACATCTTCGTATTCTACGTTTACTTCCCCTGATTTAACCTCATCAATTATATCATTTGCGTTAAGTGTGATGGTGCTTTCGCCGTCGTAAAAAGTGGGGGCAGAAGAAACTTCTTCGTCCTTCTTTTCACCACAACCGCAAAAAGATAACGCCATACATAAACAAATAACCGATAAAATGATTTTTTTCATAAATTATTCTCCCATCATTTCTTATATACATTTTAACTGTATCATATTTTAACAGATAATTCAAGGATAATATGTTGCATATAATAAAATAATGTGTTAAAATACATATATTATTTTTTAGGAGATAATATCAATGGGATTATTCAATAACTACAACAAACCCGGTAAGGGCGTTTCAAAAAACGAAAAACAAAAAAATGGAATCGCAAGATTTTTTGAACTTTATTTTAGAAAGTTTTGGAGTATCTGTATCCTTAATATTATTATCGTGCTTTGTGCTATTCCTTTTTTGGCAGCATCTTATGGGATATTTTCTTTAATTGGTAAGGGTAGTTTAGCTCTCACCGAAAATTTCCAACTTCGTATGATAATATCCCTCGTGCCCTTTGCATTTTTTGGCCCCGTTTTTGCAGGTGGTCTTAGAATAACGAGAGATTTTGTTAGGGAAGAACCTGTGTTTATGTGGGGAGATTTTGTCTCTACAATTAAGAAAAATCTTAAACAAACAATAATCTTTTCAATTATTTCATATATCGGTGTGGCAGCATTTTCTTATGCAATTCCGGCATATTATTATTTAGAGGGTTTTACTAAATACATTCTTTTCCCCCTTACAATGATAGCCGCACTTATATTCCTTTTTACTCAATATTATTATTACATTATGGCTATTACCTGTAATTTGACCGTTAAACAACTTATTAAAAACTCGGTTATTTTATCAATGGCTTGTATTATAAGAAACTTATTCCTTACAGTGATTCTTGGTATAATATTTGTGGCAATTTGTGCTATGGTAATTTACGGAATTGCTACCCCAATTCTCTTTGCTATAGTTTTAATGTTTGTAACGTTTTTTGCCATCGGTTTTATTCTCTATTCAATTAGTTTTATGTCTTTCCCCGCTATAAAAAAATATATTATTGATCCTTACTATATGCAAAATCCCGAAGAAACTTTAGAGGGTTCAAAAACTGAAGAAAACACCGAATCAGATGGGGAAGAGGAAGAAGTAAGTGCTCAACCTAAATCGGAATACGTTTATCATAATGGTAGAATGATACATCGTTCGGCACTTGAAGAGGATGCCCTTTTTGATGATTCTCTTAAAATTGGTGCAAATAAAGATAATCAGTAGTTGAAATTTCCACAAAACACTTGACAAAAACCATTTTTAATGGTAATATAACGCAAGAATTTAATATCGCTAAAGGCTATGATGAAGAATGGTCATTGAGAAAAACAGCGCAGAGAACTGATGGTTGGTGCAAATCAGTGTGTTAAATATCTTTGTCCTCTCACTTCTGAGCCGGAAACTTGAAGCTTTTGTGTGTAGGGTGACCCGTGTTTGCTACGTTAGTGCATAGAGGTTAAACGACTTCGAAAAGGTGGCGGGTTTTGTACCCGCAATTTGAGTGGTACCGCGAGTGAAAATGTAATTACACCCGTCTCAAAGCAAAACTATGGCTTTGAGACGGTTTTTTATTAAGAATATAAATCTTACTCTTGAAAGGAGTTTTCAAATTGAAGAAGATCAATATTACCGACATCACCCTTAAAAAACTTTCGGAGGATAGAGCAGTATCTTTGCTATTCCGCGAAAAATCTGCAATCGCAAATTGTGCCGATGCAATTGGAGTTGATGCCATTGAACTACCTTTCATAAAAAGTGTTCGTGAAGATACAATAATCTATAAAACCATTGCACAAAACGTGCAAAATGCAGTCCTTGCAATTCCCGTTGGATTTAACTGCGAAGATATTGCTACTGCGTATGAATGTGTAAAAGATGCAAAAAATCCCCGTTTGCAGGTTGAACTTCCCGTATCAACCATTCGTATGGAATACGCTTATCATGTAAAACAGTCTAAAATGCTTGAAAAAATTGTGGAACTTGTAAAAGGTGCAAAAGCTATTTGTAACGATGTTGAATTTTCCGCCCTTGATGCAACAAGAGCAGATGAAGATTTTCTTATTTCTGCTGCAAAAGAAGCTGAAAACAATGGTGCAACAATGATTACCCTTTGCGATGAAGCTGGCGTTTCTACTCCTGATGATATTGCATCATTGGTTGTTAAAGTCAAAGAAAACGTTACCGTGCCCGTATATGTTCAAGTATCTGATCGTATAAATATGGCTGTAGCAGCTGCATTTTCAGCTGTTAAAAATGGTGCTGATGGTCTTAAATGTGCAATGGTGGGCAAGGATGTCCTCTTAACCGGTGAAATTTCCGATGCAGTGAGTGCATGTGGTGCACAAATAGATGCTGAAATTAATCTTAATACAACCAAAATTCATTCAAGCATTGACGATATGACCGCAAATATAAGTCATACTACCTATGAGGAAGATAACAAAATAAGCGAAAACAAGAAAATTTTGCTTGATTCCGATTCTACATTGGTACAAGTAGCAGAAGCAGCCTCGGTATTGGGTTATGAACTTTCAGATTCCGATGTTGGTAATGTATATAAAGCGTTAAAACATGTTTTCGAAAGAAAAGGTGCGGTAGGTTATAAAGAATTCGAAGCAGTAATAGCAAGTTATGCTATGCAAGCCCCCTCGACCTATCATTTTGAGACCTATACTACCACAAGCAGTAATGTTTCCAGTTCAATGTCTCAAGTTACCTTGAAATGTGATGATGAACTCATTTGTGGTGTTAGTGATGGCGACGGTCCTATTGACTCCGCCTTCCGTGCTATTGAACAATGTATCGGTCATCATTACGAATTGGATGATTTCCAAGTTCAATCCGTAACCGAGGGTAAAGAAGCATTAGGTTCAGCCCTTGTTAGACTTCGCAACAACGGTAAACTTTATTCCGGTAACGGTATATCTACCGATATAGTTGCCGCAAGTATAAGAGCATATATTAACGCTCTTAACAAAATCGTATTTGAGGAGGCATAATATGAAAATCGTATTTTCGACTAAAAACGTAAGTCGAGCATCTTTTCTTGATATTTGTCGTTATGCCTATGATTACGGTTTTGAAGGATTCGAAATTTATGATGCTATCAAAGAAAGAAACGGACATCACGATAGCATATTAAGACGCGAGCGTACTGCTGATGCCAAAAGAAAACTTGTCAATAGAGATTTGTCGGTTTCGGCACTTCGTATGCCTTTTTCGGTTGAAAAAGAGGAATGTACCGCAGAACTCATTGAAAAATACGTTGATATGGCAGCGATTGCAAGAATCGAGAACGTTATTCTTAGAGTAGAAGAAGAGACATCCTTCGATATTTTAGATAACAAGCTTAATTCTGCCATAAAGAACGCCGAAAAATTAGATATTAACATCCTTTTTGAAACTGTTGGATATCTTGCACAAACCGAAAATGTAATTGGAATTATCAATCACTTTGCATCTGCAGTTATAGGTGCATCATGGAATGTAAGAGGAACCTATTTTGATGCAGGAGAATCTGCTGAAACTACCATTAAAAACTTGGGTGCATATATTAAATACGTTCGTCTTGGTGATATGAAAGACGGTAAAACTGTCTTGATTGGTGAGGGCGATTTAGAGGTTCAAAAATTGCTTAATGCCCTCTCTTCCTTGAACTACGATGGTTTTATTTGTGCAGCTTGGAACGAAGAAATTAACGATGCAGATATCGTTCTTACCCACTTTACCAACTATATATCTTCACTAGGCAGAGAAAAGAAAACTTATGATGCCGCATATTATAATCGTGATAAAACAGGTACCTTCGTATGGAAAAAGTATGATGTTATCGATGCCACATTTTCAAACGTTCTTGACGTAATGGCAGAAACTTATCCCGACCAATATGCCTTTAAGTATCCCACCTTAGATTATACAAGAACCTATGAACAGTTCCGTAGAGATGTTGACGAATGTGCAGCATCCCTTATATCTCTTGGTGTAAAAGCGGGCGACCACGTTGCAATTTGGGCAACTAACGTTCCTCAATGGTATATCACGTTCTGGGCAACTACAAAAATTGGTGCGGTTTTAGTTACGGTAAATACTGCCTATAAGATTCACGAAATTGAATATTTGCTTAAACAATCCGATACACATACTTTGGTTATGGAAGAGTATTGCAAAGATATCAATTATAAAGAGATTGTTGAGGAACTTTGTCCCGAACTCAAAACCCTTGAACCTGGAAAACACTTGTATTCGAAGAATTTACCCTTCCTTCGCAATGTTGTTACCGTGGGATTTGAAATGGATGGATGTCTTACCTGGGAGCAGATGCTTTCTCGTTCTACACTCATTCCTCGCGAAGAGGTTCGCAGACGTGCATCTCTTGTTAAACCTGATGACGTATGTAATATGCAATACACATCAGGTACAACCGGATTCCCTAAAGGTGTTATGCTTACCCACCGTAATATCGTAAATAACGGTAAAACTATTGGCGATAGAATGGATTTATCCACCGCCGACAGAATGATGATACAAGTTCCTATGTTCCATTGTTTTGGAATGGTGCTTTCTATGACCTCTATGATGACCCACGGTGGTACACTTTGCCCAATCCCATATTTTTCACCTAAATCATCCCTTGCTTGCGTAAACGATGAACGAATTACCTGTTTTAACGGTGTTCCTACAATGTTTATCGCAATGTTTAATCACCCTGACTTTGCAAAGACTGACTTTTCGTATATGCGAACAGGGATAATGGCAGGTGCTAACTGTCCTGCAGACCTTATGAGACGTGCCTCTGTCGAAATGAATATGAGAGAGATTATTTCGGTTTACGGTCAAACTGAAGCATCCCCCGGTTGCACAATGGGTGAAGTTAACGAAGATCTTGATCACCGAGTAGAAACGGTAGGTAGTGCTTTCCCCGGTGTTGAGTGCAAAATTATTGACCCGGAAACAGGGGAGGAGTTACCCGACGGAGAGAGTGGCGAATTTGTAGCCCGCGGATTTAACATTATGAAGGGATATTATAAAATGCCCGAAGCCACCGCACAAGCAATTGATGCGGAAGGTTGGCTCCATTCGGGGGATATTTGTATGAGAACCCCCGACGGATATTATAAGGTTACAGGACGCCTTAAGGATATGATTATCCGTGGTGGTGAAAATCTTTATCCTCGTGAAATTGAGGAGTTTTATCTTACTAATCCCAAGGTCCGCGATGTTCAAGTTGTGGGCGTGCCTGATGAAAGATACGGCGAAGAATGTTGTGCTTGGATTATTCTTCATAAAGGCGAAACCGTCGATGAAAATGAAATGAAGGAATATGGTAATGCTTCTATCGCAAGACATAAAGTTCCAAAATATTTTATTTTTGTAGAAGAATTCCCAATGAATGCAGCGGGTAAAATCTTAAAATATAAAATGCGTGATGAATCCGTTGAAAGATTAGGACTTAAAAAATGATAAACAAAAAACACCCTCGCCTCAAAATTATGAGGTGTGGGTGTTTTTTATATGTTTTTGAATATATAATAAAATAATAAAAAAACAAATAAAAAGATTGTTATTTTTAATAATATAAAACGCTTCTTTTGTTCGTTTTTCTTTTGTTTGGTGTTTGTAGTATTGATTTTTGTTGTAATGTGATGTGAATAAATAGTTTTTTCATATAAAGATAATGGATCAGTTTGATTGATAATTCTAGAACGGAATGTATCAATCCATAATTTATCTTCAGGTGTGCACATATTTTGTTCATTGCAATCAGGCTCATGGACTATTTTGTTTCTTATCCAACGGTAATGTTTTAGTTTTTTTAGATCTTCATTCCAATCAACAACATAATAAGACCCTCTAGGGGTATTAATCATTTCATCAATATATGCTGAAACTCGTCTTTCATCGTTAAGTAAATCACCACATATTTTTTCAAGTTCTTTATAAGAATCAATAAAACCCATTATATTTACTCCATTATATATAATAAATACAAACAACCGTAATCTGAAGACTACGGTTGCCTTTTGGCGGAGACGGTGGGATTCGAACCCACGTCCCTCAAGGGGCATCATGATTTCGAGTCATGTCCGTTATGACCACTTCGATACGTCTCCATATGAATTTTGACCATATTATATTATCAAATTAGGTGTGAAATGTCAAGGAAGATTTTAAATATTATCTAACACAAATCAAATCTTTAATTTTACTATATCTACCATCACCAATTCCATTGACTTCCTTAATCTCTTCAATATCACCAAATCCGTGATTTGCTTCTCTATAA
>JAFVID010000007.1 GCA_017474205.1 Clostridia bacterium
TCCTTTTTTGAGGTTATTTTAATAGATACACTTCAAGAGGTATATCTAATTTATTTTACAACATTTTACTAACGTAGTCAACAATAATTTGGATAGATATTTCTACCAAAATAGAACCAATTTCAAGAACTATTTAAAAGTAAATCTGATATAATTAATTTAAAGATGCACTGATAATTTTACAATTTATGAGATACTTTTTTTACGTCACAAAAATTATATACTAAATAGTAAAAAAGTATAAAATTATACTTGAAATAGTGTAGAGTTTGTGATATACTTACAAAGTATGGGATCCATATAATTATGATTATGGTCAAAATATTTACAAGAAGGATTGATATTAGTGAAATTAACCAAACGCTTATTGACATCTGCACTTGCTTTGGTTTTGGTTGTTACCAGTCTAATCTTAACACCACCTAACCAAGCAACTGCTGCAACAACTACCGGAAAAGTTACCGATGAATTTAACATCGTTACCTTCTGGCCTTATCATTGGGAAAATGAACTTACCCCTGAATACTTTGATACTATTAAAGAATCGGGTATCACTACAGTTGAAATGAACTCCTCAATGAACGCTGACGTACTTACATACGAAAACAATCTCAAAGCTATTCAATTAGCTTATGAACGTGGATTAAACGTAACCGTAAGTGAAAAGGACTACAACAACTCTACCTGGCCTGAAAAAACCGATGCCGAAATCGAAGCATTCGTTAACAGATACATCAACGTTCCCGGTGTAACCGGTATCTATATCGAAGACGAAGACGGAAATGCTAAGCGTTATGCAAAAGCTATAGCCAAAATTAAGTCCATGATGCCTAATGTAATTACCCATGTAAACTTCTGTAACGATTATGCAAATAATTTTAAGGGTCTTTATAATGAATTGGCTAAATACGGCACCGGACTTATGGACTACATTATGTATGACAAATACACATTCATAACTCCTATTTGTGATGAACAAACTTTGTATTATATGCTCGAATACACCCGTAAACTTGGTGAAGAATACAATTTACCCACCGCTAACTATGTTCAATCAATGGAAATAAACGGCGGTTATCGTCCTAATGGTAGTGATATTCGTTATCAAGTTTGGGCAGGTCTTGCATACGGTCTTAAACAATATTCATATTTCTGCTATCATACTCCCCCAAACACTCACGAAACATTCGGCCCTGCTATCTTAGATATGGATGGTAATAAAACCGACTTATACGATCCCGTTAAAGAGCTTAACTGGGATGTTCGTACAATTGGCGATACATTGATGAAACTCAACACTAAGGTTGTTTATCATACTGGTACCTCCTTTGGTGATGCTTATAATGCACTTCCCTCAACCCACTATTTACAACCTGTTGACAAGAATCAAAACTTAACCATTAGCCGTATGCAACATCAAAACGGTCAAGAATACGGTATTTTGGTTAGCCGTGATTACAACTATGATCAAACCGTACAATTCACCTTGGGCAATGGTATGAAATCAATTCACCTTATTAGCACCGAAACCGGTAAGCCTGTTGCTTTGTCCCCCGATGTTAACGGTGTATATTCTGTGGATCTTAAACCTGGTGAAGGTTTCCTTTTCAAAGTTGGTGCAAATTCAGATTTCTCATATTTAAGCAATATCCTTGATTATGCTAATACTATTAACTTAAACAACTACAAATCCACTGGCAAAGATGCTTTCATAACTGCATTAGCTAATGCAAATTCAGTTGCAGAAAACACCGAATCCACTCAAGCTCAAATCAATTCTGCTTTTTCCACTTTGCAAAATGCCCTTGGTGCACTTAAACTAAATGCGTCTGATGGTGAGAATTTAGCACTTAATAGTACTGTAACGGCAACAAGCAGTTATGAAGATGGCACCAAATTCAAGAAAGAATTCCTAACGGACGGTGTTTACTCATCATCTAACCTAACCTCTAAATTAGGTTGGTCGGTTAATCCAAGTGATAAACTTGCAAAGAATAAATCCGTTGACATTGTTGTTCAACTTAAAGATAAGTATTGGATTGAAGGCGTAGTTTTAAGACCTACACTCCACGATAACGGAAAGTCCTTCCCCTTAGAATACACTATCAGCGTATCTACTGACAACAAAAAATGGACAACGGTTAGTGAAGTATCCGGAGTTAAACTTAGCAGTGCATTAGATCAACATTATGAAGTTGATGGTATTAAGGCACAATATGTGCGAATCAGAATTACAGGCCACAGCGATGTAATTGATAGTGAATGTTATATGTCTGCTATTGGTGAAATTGAGGTTTACGGAGCCGACGTTGTTGCTTTTGGTGATATTAACGGCACCGGCGGAATCACCGCAGAAGATGCCAGATTAGTTCTTCAAGCATTTGTTGGCAAGATTAGCTTCACAACCGAACAAAACTTAAAAGCCGATGTAGATGGTAACGGTAAAATCGATGCCGGAGATGCGTTGGATATTCTTAAGAGATCGGTTGGTAAAATCAAAAAGTTTGCAGTTGACCGCTAATATATTAATTCCTTAATATACAATAACAAACACCCTATGATTTCAAAGTCATAGGGTGTTTTCTTATGCTAAAGTCATATTATATAAGTATCATTGCGAAAGATAAATGCAGCTGACGACTGATGATATACACCTTCGGTGATGATATTCCATTGATTTTGCAATGAATGAAAAAACGACAGGTTAAATCCTGTCGTTTTTTGGTGGAGGCGAGGGGAGTCGAACCCCTGTCCGAAAACCTATTCCCGTAACTTTCTTCGAGCGTAGTTATTGTTTTGAGATTCCCCATAAGATGCGTCCAATAACAAACTCATCCCTTCGGTATGCTCTAATGCGTGGATTATGCCGAGCAACTCATAACCTCACGTTCACCGCTATTCGACGCCTCTTATAAGACCGCGGTTTATCTTACAGAGACGGCCGCCTAATTAGGCAGCGTAGGCAACAGTATTGTTGTCGTTTATTTTAAAAAATACGGCGTTTAAAGCGTGTCCGCAACGCTGCTCGCTTATCACGGTGCAAAATCCCCGTCGAAACCTTTACGCCCCCATATTATTGATATTTTAAGGGTCTCCCCTTTTATTTAATTATACTATCATATTAAATTCTTTTTTTCAAGTAAATATTGTCGAAATATATCCACTTATAAGAAATAAAAACACCACCCGTAAATCCTTACGGGTGGTATTTATCATATCCTTAAAGGAATTACATCATAGATGCAACTTCATCAGCGAAGTTGTCTTCTCTCTTTTCAAGGCCTTCGCCCTTTTCAAAGCGAACAAAACTTGCAACCTTGATTTCACCGCCGAGTTCTTTAGCAACAGACTTTACATAGCCTTCAACGTTGCCTTCGAAGAGGTCGGAACGAACAAAATCTTGTTCGAAGAGGCAAACATCTTTAAGTTGTTTTGCAATACGACCTGCAACAAGACCAGTGAAGATTTTATTCTCGGAAATTTCTGCTTTCTTAGAAACAGCTATTTCTGCAAGAATAGACAAAGCTTCTTTGGAAATGAAGTTTACGAAATTCTTCTTTTGTTTAGAATCGAGACCTTGATAGGTGGTGATATCCTCATCTGCCCATTTTTTGCCATCGATTGCTTCTGCAATGAGGGAGTTAAGGATGGGAACAGGGAGAGTATCGGGTTTGTTAAGAGCACTATCAATAGTGATAGACTTCATCTTAGCAGCATCTTCTGCAGACATATCGTCTTTGCAAAGATATTCAGGGTTCATAGCAGCAATTTGCATTGCGACGTTTTTACCCATAGCAGCAAATTCAGGGTTAGCTGCTACAGCGCTGTCTGCATCGAAAGCTACCATAACACCAACGGAACCACCTGCATGGATGTAGGATGCAACAGTACCTTCGTAACGAGCAAAACGGCGAACTTTAATGTTTTCACCAATTTTGAGAACTTTTTCTTGACGAAGTTCTTCAATGGTCATAGAACCGCCTGCAGGGGTAAGAGCAGAAAGTGCTTCTACGTCTGCGGGATTTTGTGCTGCAACAACCTTTGCACATTCAAGAGCGAAGGAAGTGAATTCGTCATTTTTTGCAACGAAGTCGGTTTCGGCATTAACTTCGATGATTACGCTAACGTTGGTAGCTTCATCGGTGTAAGCAATAACTGCACCTTCAGCAGCAATTCTGCTGGATTTCTTTTGAGCAGCAGCAAGACCTCTTTCACGAAGATAATCAATTGCTTTTTCCATATCACCATCGGTTTCGGTAAGTGCCTTTTTACAGTCCATCATACCTACGCCGGTCTTTTCTCTCAATTCTTTTACATCAGCTGCGGTAAAAGCCATGGGGAATTCCTCCTTATTTTACAATAACTATAAATTTAATTATTCAGCTGCTTCTTCGGTAGCTTCTTCAACTGCAGCAGAACCTACTGCACCTTGATGAGCTTCGATAACTGCATCTGCCATTGCACCTGCGAGAAGTTTAACAGCACGGATAGCATCATCGTTACCGGGGATAACATAATCAACGTCATCGGGATCGCAGTTTGTATCTACGATAGCGATTACGGGGATGTTAAGTTTGTGTGCTTCAGCAACAGCAATCTTTTCTTTGCGGGGGTCAACAACGAACATTGCAGCGGGGATCTTTTTCATATCTTTAATACCGCCAAGGAACTTTTCAAGTTTTTCAATTTCGCCGTTGAGTTTGATAACTTCTTTCTTGGGAAGAAGATCAAAGGTGCCGTCTTCTGCCATTTTGTGAAGTTGTTCCAAACGTTGGATTCTGCGACGGATGGTGCGGAAGTTGGTGAGCATACCACCCAACCAACGTGCATCAACGAAGGGCATACCGCAACGGGTTGCTTCTTCACGAACTGATAGTTGTGCTTGTTTTTTGGTTCCTACGAAAAGGATTTCGCCGCCATCTTCAGCAATTTGACGAACGAACATGTAAGCATCTTCAAGTTTTTTAACGGTTTTTTGAAGGTCGATGATGTAAATTCCGTTACGTTCGGTGAAGATGTACTCCGCCATTTTGGGGTTCCAACGACGGGTTTGGTGACCGAAATGGACACCTGCTTCGAGAAGCTGTTTCATTGATACTACGCTCATGATTTTTTCCTCCTTGAGTTTTACTCCTCCGTTTCAGATTTAACATTAAAACGGCATAAGCGTGGACCGTTCTAACAAGTCGGCAAAACACTAAATAATCAGTGCAACACTTCGACTATTCTGAAACGTGTGTAGTAATTTGTTGCAGATTTTATCTACACATAACTGCATTTATGCATAATTTTACAGTTACCAAAATAATATACCATAAACAAAAGTAAATTGCAAGTGTTTTTTGAATTTTTTTATTATTTTTATAACAAACACCCTACATCGCAATGATGCAGGGTGTTTAAACATTAGGTTGAGATTTTATGTGCAATTTTATAGAGTTCGTTTTGGAAGGGTTTCTTCATTTGAAGTGCTTCGAAAATATCGAAGTCAACAATTTCATTCTTTCTTTCAGCAACAACTCTATTGCCGATTCCCTTTGACAAAAGTTCAACAGCGTGATAACCCATCTCACTTGCCGCTACACGGTCGCGAACGGTGGGAGTACCACCTCTTTGAACGTGGCCCAAAATTGTAGCACGGGATTCAATGCCTGTTTCGGCTTCGATTTGAGCTGCAAGGCGGTCAACATTACCGATTGCTTCAGATACTATAACAATGAAATGTTGTTTACCCGATTCTTTCATCAATTTGATACGGTCAATGACATCATTTTTAATATCACATTTTTCTTCTTCAACGATAATTGAAGTAGCACCTACTGCAATACCGGAATGAAGTGCAAGATAACCTGCGCCTCTGCCCATAACCTCAACAACACTGCAACGTTCGTGAGATTGTGAAGTATCACGAAGGCGGTCAACCATTTCCATACAAGTATTTAAAGCGGTATCAAAACCAATGGTATAGTCGGTACAAGCGATATCGTTATCAATAGTAGCGGGAACACCGATGCAAGGAATTCCTCTTTCAGAAAGATCACGGGCACCTCTAAAAGTACCGTCGCCACCAATACATACAATTCCGTCGATGCCTAACTCTTTACAATTTGCAACTGCTTTTTGTAATCCTTCTTCGGTTCTGAATTCAGGGCAACGAGCAGTATAAAGATATGTGCCGCCTCTATGAATAATATCGGAGACATCACGAAGGTCAATGGGGAAAACATCTTTTTCAATAAGTCCCATATAACCACGGCGAATGCCAAGTACATTTAATCCTTTACCGGTGGCAGTTCTTACAGCAGCACGAACCGCTGCATTCATTCCAGGTGCGTCTCCACCGCTGGTTAAAACTCCTATAGTTTTCATTCAAAATTCCCTCCAAAGGAAAACATTACATAAAACTTGAGATTACATTTTATTACAATAAAGCGAAAAAGTCAAGTGTTTATTAACTTTTTTCGGCAAAATTCTTAATATTTTTATTTAAGAAATACCACGTTTTCATCCCCTAACAATTTACGCAATTGATTCATTAGAGGTTCATTATATGATATAAACATACTACGTGGTAGCATAACCCTTTTGTTTGTATCTTCAAACTTAAAATACACTGGGGTTGTCCCTTCGAAAATCGAAAGCAAATTTTCCACCTTTACTCTTTCTGCACAAGATTCAGAAGAAAGTCTTATATGCAATCCGTGGTATTTATTTTGCTTTGGATTTTCGGTATCCTTGGGTATTTCCCTCGGTTGTTTGAACACACGGGAAAAAGCAATACCCACTGATGTATTTTCAAAGGATATTTTTTCTGAAAGGGTATAATCCTCACAGTCAACGTTTTCAATAACCTCTTCCCTTTTTTCATTCCCGAAAAGATTAATTTGACCTTTGAGTTCGAAACGGGATCGATTTTGAAGATTATTTAAAACTTTTTCACTTAACAAAAACGCCATTTTTCTATTTTTTTCAATATCATCAAAGGCACCGCATTTCGCAATCCATTCTAAACTTTTGGCGTTAAGTTCACGTCCGTTCACTTTATTGCAAAAGTCAACTATGGAGCTAAACTCACCCTTATCATTACGATTATTAACCACAGAGTCAGAAAGCATTGTACCTACATTCTTCACAGCGGACAATGGGAAAATTATCCCGTCTTTAAATGGAGCAAAAACCCTTTGACTTTTGTTAACGTTAGGTGGATACAGTTTAATCCCCATTGAAGCACATTCGGCGGCGTATTTTGCGGTTTTTTCGGTATTTCCGCAAACACTTGTAAATAATGCCGACATATATTCTAACGGATAATTTGCCTTAAGCCAAGCGGTACGATAAGACACAAGAGCATAAGCGGCGGCATGGGATTTATTGAAAGCATAGGATGCAAAAGAGGTCATATCATCAAATATTTTATTTGACACATTTTCACTAATGCCCCTATCCTTTGCGCCTTTTACAAAGGTGGCACGTTCATTTTCCATAACGTCATGCTTCTTTTTAGACATAGCACGACGGACAATATCCGCTCTGCCAAAAGAATATCCCGCCAAATCACGGAAGACCTGCATAACCTGTTCTTGATACACAAGGCAACCATAGGTAACTTCCAAAATTGGTTTTAATTCGGGTGTTAAATATTTAATATTATTGGGGTTATGACGGTTTTGAATATACTGTGGAATTGAATCTCTAGGGCCCGGTCGATAAAGTGAAATAACCGCTATTAAATCCTCTAATGAGATTGGTTTAAGGCGTCTTAAAACACTTTTCATACCGTCTGATTCAAATTGGAATACACCCTCGGTTTTACCTTTTGAAAACATATCTAATGTTTTTTTATCGTCAAGGGGGATATTCTCAACCGAAAAACTTGGGTTGTTATTTTTTATAAGTTTTACTGCATCATCGATAATAGTAAGGTTACGAAGTCCTAAAAGATCAATTTTAAGAAGCCCCAATTCTTCGAGAAGAGTCATTGTATATTGGGTCATCATACCTTCTCTGGTTTGGGTTACGGGAACAAAGTTTTCTACCCTCTCCCCTGTTATAACCACACCTGCGGCGTGGGTTGAAGTGTGCCTGGGAAGTCCTTCTATTCTTTTTGCAGTATTGATAAGTGTTTTAGCGTTGTAATCTTCTTTTACAATACGCCTTAAATCTTCGGATATTTCCAACGCTCTTTCTAACGTTACACCGAGTTCATTAGGAACAAGTTTAGCAATTGTATCTACATAAGAGTTAGGCAAATCCATAACTCTGCCGACATCGCGAACAGCTGCACGGGCGGCAAGGGTACCAAATGTTACGATTTGCGCAACGTGATCATGCCCATATTTTTCATAAAGATAATCAATAACCTCATGTCTTCTAACGTAACAAAAATCTATATCGAAGTCGGGCATACTTACCCTTTCGGGATTTAAGAAACGTTCAAATATAAGATTATATTTTATAGGATCTATACCTGTAATTCCGATAAGATATGCCACTATACTACCCGCGCCTGAACCTCTTCCCGGTCCCACCGATATACCCTTTGAACGGGCATAGTTAATAAAATCCCATACAATAAGGTAATAATCAACGTATCCCATAGAGTGTATAGTATCTAACTCATATTTTATTCTGTCGATTATTTCGGTTGATGGTTTTCGTCCGTATTTTTCAACCATTCCCTTTCGGCAAAGGTCTTTAAGATATTCAAAATGGTCAGTACCTATTTTATATTCAGGGAGTTTTTTTACACCAAATTCAAGTTTGACGTTACATTTATCGGCGATAACTTTAGTATTTTCAATAGCGTTAGGAATATGAGAAAAAATTATATTTACCTCTTCGTCGCATAAAATATGTCGGTTATAATGTGTACCTTTTCCTGATTCATATTCCTTTAGGGTTGTCCCTTTTGAAATGCATCTTAAAATCTCATATATATCTTGATCATTTTGATCCACATAAAATACATTATTGGTTGCAACCAATTCGACGTTATATTCATTTGATATGGTAATGATTTTACTTAAAACCGTTTTACTGTCTACATCACCATAATCACATATCTCAAGATAAAAATCTTGATTGAAAATCGATTTTAACTTTTCTATTCTTTTTATTCCACGATCATAGTCACCATTAAGGAAAGATAAAAAAATCTCTCCTTCAATACCGCCCGAAAGGACAATAATGCCCTTTTTATATTTCTCATACAAAGGAATTGTATCGATATCTTTAACGGTTTCATTATTAACTTCAGAAACAATTTTAACAAGATTATGATATCCTTCGTTGTCTTTACAAAGAAGAACTTCACCTGTAGGCATTTCGCATCCTATGATTGGTTTTACGCCCTGCTTTTCACATTCCTTGTAAAATTCGACTGCCCCGAACAAAACTCCGCGGTCAGTGATTGCCACTGCGGATTGTTCGAGGCTTTTTACCTTGTTTACTAATTCTTTAATTCTACACGCACCATTAAGTAAACTGTATTCGCTATAAAGATGGAGATGTACAAAATCTGCCATATAATATTCACTCTAATCCTTTCGCTATTTCAACTATCCTATTTAGCCGATGGTTTACCCCTGAACGACTCAAAGGGGGAACCATAAGTCTTCCTAATTCACTAAGGGATGCAAAATCATTATCTCTTCTAACTATCGCCATATCGTAAAGATCAGAAGGCAATGCCTCTAACCCTATTTTTTCATCTATAAGCGAGATAGCATCCATCTGCTTTCTTACAGATTCAGCGGTTTTTGATATGTTGGCGGTAATGCAGTTGCTTGTGCGATTGATATGATTTCGCATATCTTTATAAATTTTCACATTCATAAGTTCGAAGACACTTTTAACAGCATTCATAAGGGTTAAAAGTTCTTCTATCTTTTCGCTTTCTTTATAGTAAAGCACGTTCGATGATTTTCTCAAGGTGGCTTTTGGGGTGGATATACACTCCCCTAAAATCGCGCTCAAATCGTTGGCAAGATGCTTTTTAGATACAAGAAATTCTCCGTGATATGCTTTATTTGGATCGCTTATGCTACCGCAAGATAAAAACACTCCCGATATAAAAGCTCCAAAACAACACTCATTTTCAATATTGCTACGATTTATTCTTAAATGCAGTTGGTTTTCACTATGTCCAAAAACATCAAGAATAGTTTTACACTTTTTGGCATCATTAGTGCAAACAAGATACATTCCTCTTTCTTTTTCAGGGGGAACAATATCAAGTTCAACATCACACACTTTTTTAACAAGATCAAAATAGTGTGTTGCAACATCCTTTTTTTCTGTTTTGAATAAAATGGAATCCGCCCCAAATTTGGCTGAGAAAAGCATCATTCCATAGCATTTTGCCTTGATGCAACAATCATTTTCGGGGTTTAAGGAACATATTTCTTTTTTTATATCCCCTGAAAAACTCATTTTGCTCTTCCTCGTTTAATATCTCTATGAACAGCCGACGTTTTATAGTTACTCTCTTTTAAATGAGTTTTAAGTGCTTCTGCTACGGTTACTGAGCGATGTTTACCACCTGTGCAACCAATTGCAATAACCAATGAACTTTTACCCTCATTAGCATAAAGAGGCACAAGATAATCGACCATATCGAAAAGACGTGTTACAAATCCTTTGGTAGAGTCCATTTCCATAACGTAATCGTAAACAGGTTTATCGAGTCCTGTTTTATTTCTTAATTCATCAATATAGAACGGATTAGGGAGGCATCTTACGTCAAAGACCATATCTGCCTCGGTGGGAGCACCATATTTAAATCCAAAGGACATACATTGAATTTTCATACCCTTAACAGAATCACCAAGGAATATTCCGCAAATTCTATCCTTAAGTTCTGCGGGAGATGTATGGGTTGTATCGATAATATAATCGGCACTACCACGAAGAGGTTCTAAAAGTTCTTTTTCTCTAAGGATAGATGCACGAAGAGAACCCTCATTATCATCAATAAGAGGATGTCTTCTTCTTGTTTCTTTGAAACGGTTATGAAGAACCTCTTCGGAACATTCAAAGAAAAGTATTTTGAAATCTATTTCGGAATTTTTAAGGGATTCAAGAGTATCAACAATACCGTGGAAGAGATATCCGCCACGGGTATCGGTTACAACTGCCACCTTTTCAAGTTCTTCATCTAAACAAAGTTCATAAAACTTTGGAATGAAGGTTGGGGGCATATTATCAACACAATAAAATCCAATATCTTCAAGAGCGTCAACCGCTTTTGATTTTCCCGAACCCGAAAGTCCTGTTACTATTACAAAATCCATATTTCTCACCAAACTTAATCTATTTTACTACCTTTACTTCGCACTCTAGTTGAATTCCCGTACTGTTAAACACTCGTTCTTGCACCTTTTCAATGAGACGAAGAACATCACTACAGGTTGCATCTCCATCGTTTATAATGAATCCTGCATGTTTTTCACTAACGACAGCGCCGCCTACTCGTTCACCTTTTAAGCCCAGTTGCTCAATAAGGGTGCCTGCAAAGTTTCCTTCAGGACGTTTGAAGGTACTACCTGCACTGGGAAATTCAACAGGCTGTTTTGCCTTTCTTCGTTGAATAAGATCATCCATAACAGAGCGAATTTCCTCAGGATTTTTCATTGTAAGGCGCATTCTTGCTTCGGTTATTAAAGA
>JAFVID010000077.1 GCA_017474205.1 Clostridia bacterium
GCTGAAAGAATTGCTGCTTTCCGTGAAATGATCTGCTCCGACACCGTTGAAGGCAGAGAAGCTGCTCTTGCTAAGATTCTCCCCTATCAACAAAACGACTTTGAAGCACTTTACGAAGCACTTGAAGGCAATCCCGTTTGCATCCGCTTCCTTGATCCTCCCCTCCACGAATTCGTTCCCACCGAGGAAGCTGATATCAAAGCTCTTGCTGATGCTCAAGGCAAAACTGTTGAAGATATCAAAAATCTCATCGTTGGTCTCCACGAATTCAACCCCATGATGGGTCACCGTGGATGCCGTCTTGCAGTTACCTATCCCGAAATTGCCAAGATGCAAACCACCGCTGTTATTCGTGCTGCTATCAACGTTTCGAAAGCACATCCCGACTGGAACATTGTTCCCGAAATTATGATTCCCCTTACCGGTGAAGTTAAAGAACTTAAATACGTTAAAGACGTTGTTGTTGCTACCGCTGATGCTGAAATCGCTGCAGCAGGTATCGACCTTAAATACGAAGTAGGTACCATGATGGAAATCCCCCGTGCCTGCCTCACCGCTGATGAAATCGCAAAAGAAGCTGACTTCTTCTGCTACGGCACCAACGACCTTACCCAAATGACCTTCGGCTTTAGCCGTGACGACGCAGGTAAGTTCCTCGATGCTTACTACGACAGAAAGATCTACGAAAACGATCCCTTTGCCAAGCTCGACCAAACCGGTGTTGGTAAACTTATGGAAATGTCCATCGCTCTTGGTAAACCCGTTAACCCCAATCTCCATTGCGGTATCTGCGGTGAACATGGTGGCGATCCCGTTTCTGTAGAGTTCTGCCATAACATTGGCCTTGACTACGTATCTTGCTCTCCTTTCCGTGTACCCATCGCAAGACTCGCTGCTGCACAGGCCTCTATCAAAGAATCTAAGTAATTAGGTTTATAAAGCATAATTTATGCCCTCGCCAAGAAATTGTCGAGGGCATTTTCTTTTTTTGTTGCAATTCTTTTTGAAAACAGATATAATGTAATTATATTTCAATAATAAATCTATTTATATGGAGGTAATTATGGATCGCGCTATAATGCAATGTATTTGTGTCAGAACGGATTTTTTTGAAAAGTATTATTCTGTACCTGGTAATGTTCAAGCTGAAGTTGATGATTTTATCAGCAAGATGCACTCAATTGGAGAGCAATCTAAAGATGCTCAGGATTTTGAAACTAAATTTGCAGAAAACGGCTTGCAAAATGTCCTAAATTCATTGTTATCTCGTTGCACACCTAAACCCTATAAAATGACAAAAGAAGAAAAAGCGGTGGCTAAAGAAACGGCAAAGAAAATATTTGAAGAAGATCGCTCACGTATTCTAAAAGAAGGTGTAGAAGAAGCAATTGATTATTCGTCGGTAATGGCTGAAGAGGAACTAATGGCTCTAAAACGAAAGGCAATGATCGAAGCCGGAGTATACGATGAATATACACGGGCATCAAACGCCATTGATATGATTAAAGATCCTAAAGGTTTCTTCAAAGGTTTGTTTCGAATGAATAAATAATAGTAGTATCTTGCCATTTTCATTTCAAATTTTTCACATAGAATTAACCCCTTTCATTAGACTCTTTTGTCTAACAAAAGGGGTTAACTTTATACTGAGGTGAATATTTTTTATAAAGTACGATATTTTGGACATATAATGTGGTATTTTGTATTCAAGAGGTGAGATAAATGAGCTTATTCATTTTGTTGGCGGCTTTGGCTGAAACTATTAACGAAACTATCAAAGAAAAAATTGAAGATACTCGTGCCGAGAAAGAAAAAAGAAAATATGAAAATATTGATTTTAATAATATTGATTACGTTACTTTTGATGGCACCGAGCCGGCTTATCGCATTGAGGTTGAGGAAGAGTTTGACCCTGTTATGACCAACTTTTTATCTGATTTGGATGGTTGGGCGCATTATGAAACCAAAGAGGCTGAATACGAAGTCCCCGATGGAGAAAATTATTGTTTTACCATAAGATATAAAGATGGTTCTGAAATATATAGAATGTTCCACGAAGATTCACCACTTACGAAACGACTACTTGAATATTGTATAAACGATTTTTCAAAAGAGATAAACGAAGTTGTTGACGCCATAAGCAATATTGGTCTGCTTGTTAACGAAGATCAGGAACTTCCGCTAATGTGTCCTCATTGCAAAGCAAAAATACCGCAAGAAAGTGTGTATTGTTGCTATTGTGGAAAGAAGATATAAAACTAAAAACCTCGGAGGGATCCGAGGTTTTTGTTTTGCATTAAATGTTATTTTTAGTTTTTAGCGAGGGTTTTTCTAAAGAAGGGAACGAATAGCAAGGTTGCCATGGCAAGTGCCATAAGCATAATTCCCATCCATAAATTAATGTTACTATTGTCGCCAGTATCGGGTGTACTGTTTGAATTTATATTGGTGCCTTCGCCATCATTGTCATCGGCATAGGTTGTAACAATTTCAAACTCGCCATTTATTTCTCCATCGGTATAGACAAAAGTTATGGTGTACTTACCGAGGTTAAGAGTTTTAAGATAATCTGCGGTTAAGGTAACTTGGGTACTACCTGATTTTGCGGTATAGTTATCTTTAGAGATATATACACCATCAACTTTAACGCCGACAAACTTACTATATGCACCATTTACCACGAAGGTAATATCTTCGTAGTTTTTAATGCTGATTTGACTACCGTTTCCTAAAACAATAACATAATCGGAAAGTTTGGCTGCAAGAGTTTGCATTTTATTGAGTGCATTTTCGGAAACGAGAAGTTTTTCTTCATCGGTCAAATTTTCATAGGCCTTTTGTGCTTCGGCAAGAACAGCAACTGCATTTTCATCATCGGTTTTGGTTTCGCCCGCATCAGGCAAAGCCATAATCATATTTTCTACCTCTTCTGCAAGGGTAAGGCCTTCGGCAAGATTGATGGTAGGAGGAACAAGTTCGCTCATATAACCGGAATTTTCAATAATTGCCTGATATCTTGCATCATTTGTCGCATCCTCAGGTTTGATATTCACATAGTTGTTGCCGTTGTCAAAGGTGGTACGCATATCGTTAGCACGGTCTTGATAGAGCGCGTGAACCAAATGGTAGTTGTAAATGGTATGGCAATTATAGAGGATATTATTTGCGATAGAGGTAAAGCCACCGCTACATTCATCGAAATAAAGTCCGCCAAAGATTATGGGGTTATCGTGAATGTGGTTATTATTGAGTCTTGAACCGGGCATAAAACTCAAAGTATAGATACCGCCACCGTCGGCAAGTCTTTGGCAAACGTTGGAGATATCGTTGTGTTCAATGACGTATCTTGCCATAACGGAGGGAGTTTCGAACTTATATTTATCACTACCAAGACGTCCACCTTGGTCAAATTCACCCCAACCCCAACTACAGGAAATGGCAGAGTAAGATGCATCATAAATGGTGTTGTGGGCGATTGTGGTGTCGGCGGTGTAACCTGCGAAGATACCAATACTGCCGGAGTAACGCATACCCACGCGAGAAATATCGTTGGAAAGAATTAGAGTCTTTTCGGTAACACGGTCGGGGTCGGGAGTAACGGCGGTTAGAACGCCGTTGATGTAGTTCATATCAGAATAGGGTTGTGCATCCAATCCTGAAACGCCACCCACGGTAACACCATTGGCGCATACATCTTGAATGGTATTTTGCACGAACTGAGAACCACGGCAACCAATCTCAAAGTCTACCGCGGATGCCCCAAGATCGGTAAACCAACAATTTTGAATACGCATACCCTCGGTATAGGAAGCAAGGATAGCTCCATCGGTCTTTTTGAAGTTATATACAAGAGCGGAGGGATCATTGCCCATGGTTTCTAAATCGAGAATAAAACTTGCCTGAATTTCAACCTGTCCATAGGTATGGGGTCGCATATAAGAGGTGTAGCGGAACCCGATGTTTTTGAACACCATACCATAAACCCACTGGGCACCGTTGGTACCTTCATCACGGGATTTGCCGTTGACGGTAATAAGTTGGTCAAGGGTAGGTATAACAATTTCCATACCGTTGGGGTCGGCGCCGTCGGTGATATAGTATATCTTCTTTGCGGTACGGTCAAAGTACCATTCACCTGCGGTGTCAAGGCCCTCAAAACAGTTCATAATGTAGTTGGGATCACGAACAAAGGCACTGTTTTTATTACGCGCCGCCCAAAAGGCATCGGCTTTCATATTGACCTGAGCACCACGAGAAAGGTCAACAATGCTTTCAACGGGAACGATGGTGTAGGTCCAAGCAATCTCGTAGCCGAACTCAATGTCGGAAGGATTGCGCCAAGAAGCCATATTGGAAAGTTCGCCTTTTACCTTATAGCCGTCGGCATTGACCTCCATAAAGGAGATATCAGTTTGATTCCAAGAGCCGATGGCGGACTGATCTAACATATAGGTAGAGAGGGTTGCCATTTCGCCGTTAACATACATATCTCTTGAGTAGGCAACTCCTGTGGCATCGTATTCCCACGCTACAAGGCCATCATCGAGGTCGGGCACGTCGGTACTCTTATTCCAAGTACCGTTAAGGGGAACACCACTGGTGATTTGCACATCGTTGGCATCATCGCCATCCCAAATTACGGCGTAGCCTTTAGGTGCAGAGTCCTCGGTGGTGAACTCCAACGTTTCGGAGAGGACATATTCTCCCTTAGCAATATGAACGACCACATCCCCTGTCCACTTGTCAATGGTGCGGATAGCATTTTTAGCGGTTTCTAATGTAGCAAATGCTTTGTTGGGGGATGTACCACTATTTTTGTCATTACCCCATTTGCCATCAACGTAGAATTCCTTCATAACATTATTTTTGGTGGCAATAACTGTCCATTGGTATTCCCCTGCACCTATGGTAGCGGTGCCTGAAGAGAGATCCATTTTCTCATAGGGTTGTTCCTCGGTGAAAACACCCTCATCCAAATAAAAATAGGGAATCACGGAGGATAAATCTGTGTCGGATGCAAAACGAAGATTTATTGTTCGATTTTCTTCGTTAATATCGGCAACTTGTGTGAGTCCTGCCGCCATAAATGAACGAATCGTAATGGGTGTTGTTTTAAAATTTGCAATAAGGATGGTATTTTCTTTGACAACAAACTTATATTGAGGGTTATCGCTGATTACGTTACCCTTCTCATCGGTCCAATTCACAAAACTGTAACCGTTTGCAGGTGTTGCGGTTACAGAAATTTCGGTTTTTTCAAGATATATGCCACCACCTGAAACGGAGCCCTTGGTATCATCTGCACTTTGTACAGTAACATTGCATTCTTCCTTTTTGCTCAAAGGAGCCCAGGTACAAACGGAAAGGTTGTCAATCCACACGGGAACCACCTCGGTAGAACTTATTTGAATAAAACTCATACTAAAGGATGCGTAGGTGCCATCCAAATTAAACCCAGCAGTGGAATAGGTAAAGGTCCAGTCGGTGGGTTCGGTGGTATCTCTCTCCCACACTTTAATCCAAATTTTTTCGTCGACAACACGGGTTTTAATAGTGTACCAAGTTTTTTCTGCAAAACTTGCATCTTTACAATAGCCGATGTTTTCGGTTCCTTGAGAAATAATCAAAGGTGTGGTGAAATTAGGGGTGATTGAGTAGTAATATCCACCCTCGGGTTGACCGTGGAAGGTAACGTACATTCCGCCGTAGGAATTAAAACGACCGCCGATGTAGAAATCGTAGACAATTTCCTTATCGATGATATTCAAATCCAAAGTAAAGGTGCCGTTTTGAGCTTGAGTTCCCGAATCGCCTTGTAAAACATGGTTGCCGGTGCCGTCATCCACAATACGGAACTTACCTGCACTTGAAAAATCGGTGTATTGGAGAGGCATAGCATCACGATTAACGGTGCCGATGGCATAATTATCGTAATTGTCCTCAAAATAGGTATAGGTGGGGGTATCTGTTGCTGCATAGAAAATTGCTTCAAGAGAGATATCTCGTTTGCTATTGAAGGTGTAGGTGGCATCGGTGGAGACCGCTTTACCTTTTCTACGCCACTCCTTAAACACGTATCCGATATTTGGGATAGCTGTTACGGTAATGCTTTCATCACTATTATAGGTACCGCCGCCAAGAACGGTTCCTCGCATAATATCTTGAGTAATTACTTCCACGTTTATTGAATCATCTGCCTTTGCAGGTAGACTAAAAACAGGAAGCATTCCCGATAGCATTACTACACAAAGAAGCAACACAAGAAATTTGTTTTTGCTCTTTTTCATAACAATCTTCCTTTCTAATACAGCAAACTTATTTCACATATTCATTCCACCCGTTAGTGGTATAGGTTTTAGAGTCGGGGGTAAACCAGAGGGCTTCGGTGTTTGGAATGGTGTTTATCAGTTTTTTCCCTTCTTCTAAAGTCATACAAAAAAGGGCGGTGGAGAGGATGTCTCCGAGGGCGGTGTCTTCACATATCACCGACACTGACAAGAATTTATCACTTGGCATAAGGGTATTTTTATCTATTATATGATGATATTTTTTGCCGTCTACGGTATAATATCTTTGATAATTACCGCTTGTTACCACCGATTTATCCTTTAGTGAAAGACAGGCGAGGTATTCCCCATCTTTAGGATTTTCTATCGCAACGATCCAATCTTCACCCGTTTCTTTAGTGCCGATTGGGGTAACGCTACCTCCCACGTTTAAAAGATAGTTTGTAACTCCCTTTTCTTTAAGATAATTCACAATGCATTGGGTGGCATATCCTTTTGCAACTGCGCCAACGTCCAACGTCATTTTGGGGTCTAAAAGTGTAACGGTATTATTCTCTTCATCTATCACCATTTTTGTAATATCGGTATGTTTTGCCGCCTCTTTAAGGGCGTCTACGGGGGGAAGTGTGGCATTTTTCGGGTTTTCATTTCCCTTTTCACGATATTCGTGCCAAATAGATAACACGCTACCCATAGCGATATTCATTGTGCCATTGGTTTTTTCATACATATCCTTAGCGAAGTTAAGCATATCTATAATGGATTTATCAACAACCACACTTTGATGTTTACCATCCATCAACTTATTTATGGTGTAGATATTATTCACACCTTCAAATTCATCATAAATAGAGAAAAGTTTATGATATTTTTCAAACTGTGTGAGAATATCATTGGCGACATCATCAAATTCCTTTTTGGTGTTTTCGTATCCCGTTATGGTGATGGGGGTATCGAAAAAATCCATTGAGGTAGCGGTATATTTATTTTTCTTAACTTCACAGCCACAAAGGGTGCACAACACTATACAAATTGTTAGTGCAAAACAAACGAGTTTTTTCATAGGCATATTATTTTATAACCTTTTCGGGAATGTGCTTTATGAGCAAAGCACCACAAAATCCAATTAAAATACCTGCAACTGTACCCGTTACGATTAGCACAGTCAAATAGTACATAATTTCGGTGGTACTTAGAAGCAACATCGCCATTAGTATTTGCCCCACGTTATGGGCAACGCCTCCTGCGACACTTACTCCTACGGTGGAAAATTTATTAGTTTTCTTTAGGATTATCATAACGAGAATACTTAATATCCCCCCTGCTAAACTATAGGCAAGGGACATTGTATTGCCGAAAAGCAGGGATACGAGAAGTATTCGCAAAAGGGAAACTATTATGGCACTTACAGGGCTTTTTTTATAGAGCAAAAAGATGATAATTATATTTGGGAATCCTATTTTGATTCCGGGGATTACGGGGAAAATCGGGGGTAATATGACCTCAATATAGGCAAGGATAAGGGCAACTGCCGTGCAGACACCTAAAAATGCGGTGGATTTGGTTTTATTCATACTAAATCCCCCTTATATTACCGCATCAGGGGTGTTCGCTTCCCCTTTTACAACGGTTACAACCACACGATTGGGTAAACAAATAATGCTTTGTCCATTACGATATATGGGCGAATGGTCAACACATATTCCATCGGGGCAAGTGGCAGATTCCACATACGCTTTACCGTCTTTTATTACAAGGCGGTTACAGTTTTCATCAATGCGAATATCTTCGGTTATATCCTTAGAAAGAGCATATTTTTTGTAGAGTTTTCCGTCAATAGAAACCTCTACGGTATCTCCCCTGTGGCGAAACAAAAAGAGGTAGGTCGCACCTAAAGATGCCACCAAAATAAGACACAATATTAAGATAACATCGTTTTTAAGACGGTGTTTTTTTGTGGTTTCTTTTGGTTTCATATCTATTAAAAAAGAGTTTTAAGGCAGGCAGTGGGACAAGCATCCACACAAGCACCGCAGTTAGTGCATTTATCATAATCTATAACTGCCAAATTGTTTGCAACTGTAATTGCTTCGTTTGGACAGGTCTTTTCGCACTTTTTGCATCCGATACAGGCGTTTTTGCAATTTTTTCTGGCAGCTGCACCATTTTCGGTATTGCTACACATTACAAAAGTTTTTGCATCTCGGGGGATAAGGTCGATAATTTGTTTTGGGCAAACTTCGGCACAGTTACCGCATCCTATGCAAGAAGATACATCAATACGGGCAATTCCATCGGCAAGACATATTCCGTTTTCGGTGCATACGTTAGCACAATCGCCAAAACCTAAACAACCGAATTTACAGGAATTGTTTCCGCCGAAAAGCATAGATGCCCCCACACATGTACTAACGCCCTTATATTCTGCGGTTTTTTGTGTTGCTTCGCAGGTGCCGTTGCATTTAACAAAGGCGACTAAC
Organism: Clostridia bacterium; assembly: GCA_017474205.1. Classification (GTDB taxonomy): domain Bacteria; phylum Bacillota; class Clostridia; order Oscillospirales; family Acutalibacteraceae; genus UMGS1484. The sequence continues at coordinate 8,768 of JAFVID010000077.1, forward strand.
GACTTAATTTCACCTGCATCCACACCTAAAATTTCACCAAGTTTATTGGCAACAGTTTGTGCACCAGGGGTACAAAGGTTGGGTTTTGCTCTACCCTCTGCAAGGGCGGATGCGTAATCATCGCATCCTGCAAATCCACAAGCACCACAGTTTGCACCGGGAAGACAATCGCGAATTTCTTTCTTTTTAGGATCCTCTTTAACCGAAAAGAGATGTGAAAAGACAAGCAAGGAAATACCTGCAATTAAAGCAATTGCAAGCATAACAAGAAATGCAATTAATATATCCATTTTCAGCACCTCTTTACTTTAAGCAAAAATATTTTCAACCACACCACTAAA
>JAFVID010000078.1 GCA_017474205.1 Clostridia bacterium
AGAAAGGAAACTTCTTGAGTCGGTAAGCATACCGTAAAATCCGCCTAAACTTCCGTTTTCGGATATTACCTTTATTTCATCCTCTATGCCTCTTTTGTGGTCGCAGAACCACCAAGCCGCACCGCATTTAACGTTAGGGAATGCTCCTGCGATAGATGCGATTTGTGCTATATTGCCTTCGTTAAGGGAATAAATAACGGTTTTAGGTAATCCTGAATTTTTATTTATGGCATCAAGCATCATAATGAGAAGATTGCCGTCTACCGTATTACCAACACAGTCCACACCGCAGTCGGCTCCGAGGTTACCTGCCAAGGTAGAATTGGAATTTCTTACAACCGCCAAGTGCCATTGGGATATAAGTTCTTTTTCTTTGTATAATCCGTTTAAGAAAACGTACATATTACCAACGAATCCGTTATATTGTTCATCGGTAATATTTTCACCCGAAAGTACCGCCTTGAAGGTGCTGTCGCACTCGCCGTCATCAGCAATCCTGTTGGGGAAAAGAGGAATACCTAAATCGGTGCAACGGCATCCGTTAAAGCAGAAGAAATCGAGTCTTTTTGATACCGCATCTTTTAATGATTCGAAATCGGTAATTTCTACACCGCTTACTTCGCTCAACTTTGCTATATAGTCATTATAGTTGTCTCGTTTAATAAGCAAAAGGTTGTCGGTTCTGAATGAGGGTAAAACCTTGGTTGTGAAGGATGCATCCTCGGCTATCTTTTTATGCCAGGAAAGGTCGTCTATAATATCGTCGGTGGTGCATATAACCTCAACGTTGGCATTTTGGATGAGTTTTCTCGGAGACATAGCGGTTGTTTTAATGTACTCGTTTGCCTTATCCCAAATCTTTTCGGCGTTAGCGGATGAGATACTTAAATCAATATTGAAGAATTGAGAAAGTTCCATATGGGACCAATGATACAAAGGATTGTTTGCCGCAAACTCCAAGGCACCGCAATATTTAATAAACTTTTCCTTAAAGGTTGTGCCACCGGTTATATATTCTTCGTCAACCCCCGCAGTTCTCATAAGACGCCATTTGTAATGGTCTGAACCAAGCCATATTTCACCTATATTCGAGAAGGGTTTATCTTCAAATATTTCTTTGGGAGATAAATGACAGTGATAATCTACAATAGGCAACTTTTGCACGGTGTTATACAATTTTTTCGCCGCTTTGCAATTCAACATATAATTATCCTTCAATGTGAAACTCACCTCAAGCATATTTTAATGAATTTATTATATAATAGTTTAAATATTAAAACTATTACAAATATTATCAAAAATACATTGCAAATATATTCACTTTGTTGTAGAATACAAAAGAGGTGATTTTTTTGAGCAATCCAATAATAGAAGCAACCTGTTCCCAAACCGAAAAACCCTCCATTTCGGGACACGTTATGCACACCCACGACACCTATGAATTGTACTGTTTTCTATCAGGCAGTGCCAAATATTTCGTAGAGGGTAATACCTATCCCCTGAAACCAGGGGATATCCTTATTATGAAAAAGGCAGAGGCACACAACCTGTTGATTACCAAACAAAGTCCCTATAAACGAATCGTTATCAATTTTAATTCCGATGCAATCGGTGAAAACGTGCGTTCAAAACTGGTTAATTTTTTAGATAGCCGTCCTTTAGGTATAAAAAACCGATTTTCGGCATCCCTTTTCAGCGGCACCAACTGGCTTTACTATATTGAAAAAATATATAACAGCGACGATACAAACCTTCAATCGATATATCTTACGGTGCTTTTGTCGGAACTTTGTGAACGCTTTCCTGAAATTATAACCCACGAGGCAGCCAGCAGAGAAATGATGGATATTATGGAATATATAAACAGTCATCTTTCATCCGAGTTAAGTTTAGACAAAATTTGCGACCGCTTTTTCATTAGTAAATCCAGCATCAACCGAAAGTTCAAAAAGAGTATCGGCACTACAGTTTGGGAATATATAACCGCCAAGCGTCTTTTACTTGCAAAGGAATTATTGCAAGAGGGCATCCCTCCCACAAACGTATATATAGAATCGGGATTTAAGGAC
>JAFVID010000079.1 GCA_017474205.1 Clostridia bacterium
AGTATATTGGTCGGGTTGTTTTGCACCCTCTGTTTCCCAGGGATTAGGCGCCTTTTCTCCTTGTTCGGCCTTATCCTGCCAAGCATAAAATTCATCTTCGGATTCAAACCACTGTGAAAATGCAATTTTTTCAATAGAATCCAATACTTCAAACTCGTCCATTGTATACTGGTCGGGAGTCTTGCCTCCGTTCTCCCAAGGAACGTTGTTTTTAGATTCATTTTGAATATTAAAAAGCCAATCATCGAATTTATCTTCGCTTTCAAATCTTGCTTTGAACTCTTCTTTTTCCTCCGCCGATAAATCCTCATAATCCGAAAGGGTATATTGGTCGATAGGTTTAAGAGAGCCATCGTCAATGCCGAATAATCCGTTATCTATAAGTATGTAAACAACCATTCCCAAAAAGACGACTGCCAACACTATTGAGATAATTATCACAAGTTTTTTGTTTGATTTGGCTTCTTGATTTTTCATCTTCATCTTTCCTTTGCTTTTAAACTACATTCCTAATTCATCACGAATATACTTAAGTTTAAGGAGTTGTTCTTTAACCTGTTCTACGTTCAACAGGTCGGTGTTGTTGGAATTAAATTCACTGATGGTCTCCCGTTCTACGTTACCATCCTTGAAGTACTTATCATAGTTAAGACCGCGGTTATCGCAAGGAACGCGATAGAAATCTCCCATATCCTCTGCCACGGCACATTCTTCATTAGTAAGCAAGGTTTCGTATATTTTTTCGCCGTGACGAATACCGATAATTTTTATATCGGCATTGCCTTTTTCGTCGAATAATTCTTTAACAGCTTTTGCCTGAGTTTCTATGGTACAGGCAGGAGCTTTTTGGACAAAGATATCACCGTTTCTGCCATTTTCGAAGGCAAACAAAACCAAATCTACCGCTTCTTCCAACGACATAATAAAGCGAGTCATTTTAGGATCGGTGATGGTAATAGGTTTACCCGATCTGATCTGTTCAATCCAAAGAGGAATAACCGAACCGCGACTGCACATAACGTTGCCGTATCGGGTACAGCATATTTTGGTATCGGTAGTAACACGGGATTTGGCAATAACCACCTTTTCCATAAGTGCCTTGCTTATACCCATAGCGTTAACGGGATATGCCGCCTTATCGGTAGAAAGACAAACCACGTTTTTGACTCCCGCATCAATAGCGGCGGTCAAAACGTTTTCGGTACCGATAACGTTAGTACGAACTGCCTCCATTGGGAAAAACTCGCAGGAAGGAACCTGCTTGAGTGCGGCTGCATGGAATATGTAATCAACACCGTGCATAGCACTTTTTACCGACTCTAAACTGCGAACATCACCAATATAGAACTTTATTTTTTCTGCAACATCGGGCATCTTAGCCTGGAACTCGTGGCGCATATCATCCTGCTTTTTCTCGTCGCGGGAGAAAATTCTGATTTCACCAATGTCGGTAGCGAGAAAACGATTCAACACTGCGTTACCAAATGAACCGGTACCACCGGTAATCATAAGGGTTTTATTTTCAAATAATGACATAACTTTTTCCCTTTCCGAAATAATTTATAAATTCCGTTTAATAGTTAACCTTTCGATCTTTGCCGCCACCTACACGGGTAAGATGAATCGTCCTTGTTTTTCTGTTTATTGTTACAACATCAAAACTGGTTTCTGTATCTGTGAGGAATTTCCTTTCGGGAGCTTCTCCCACATTCACTTCGGCTCCTGCAGAAATTATCGTGATAAGGGGGCATTTAAGTGTTTTGGTATCAATCAGATCCTGGTGCACATGTCCGGTAAACATAGCTATTATTTCACCCTTAGCACCACTAAAATCAACACTCACCGTGCTATTGCTCCAACCATTAACACCTTTAGTATAACTTCCGCTAAATGTAGATTTATTATTATAAGCATTGATAAT
>JAFVID010000080.1 GCA_017474205.1 Clostridia bacterium
AAACGCGGCTATTTTTGGTTGAATCGAGAGTGGCCCTACAAACATGTGCCGCGTCGTATCATTGCCGAACAGTATATGGTGGATGAGAGTGGTTATGAGTTGAAGGATTATAAGTTCTTCTGTTTTGATGGTGAACCGAAGGCCTTGTTTATCGCCACCGACCGTGGTCGTAAAGACGAGGAGACCAAATTCGATTTCTTCGACATGGATTTCAACCATCTGCCTGTTAAGAATGGTCACCCTAATTCGCCTCGTCCGATAGCTTGCCCTCCGGGATTTGAAAAGATGAAGGAGTTGGCTGCGAAACTTTCGCAAGGACAACCGCACGTCCGCGTAGATTTCTACGATATCAACGGCAAAGTCTATTTTGGCGAACTGACTTTCTATCATTGGAGCGGTGTGGTACCCTTTGACCCCGAAGAGTGGGATTATACCTTTGGCAGTTGGATAAAGCTACCGATATAGATATCATGGACTTCGCCCTTTTGCAACAAACCGAGGCAACACGAGATCAATATATAATTAATTTTGTGTTGATGAATGTTATCTTCCTGTTTAGTTACATTTGCAGGAGGAAGCGAGAACCAATTTTCTTTAGTTGGTTCTTGGTGCTGATATTTGTCTTGTATGCTTTTTGGGATACCGATTATTTTTCATTTCGTAGGATTTTTCATACTTCGGAAATTATTAATTTTCGCGACCCTCTCTATTACTATTTAAGCCTGATATCATTTGATTCCTATACCTTTTTCAGATTGATTATTTGGGGAACGGGATTGTTGTTATTTGCGAGAACGATTCGGCGTTTTAATATTCCCTATAATATCGCCATATATGTCTTCTCAATCTTTTTCCTACTGACATTCTCTTACGCACGAGTGTCGTTGGGTATGGCGATGTATTTTTATGGCTTGAGTTATCTCGTCAAGCCGAATCGATTCCATAAATTCGGGAGCATTTTTTGGGGGCTGCTATGGATAGGGTGCTCCTATTTTGGCCATCGAAGTATGGCGGCCTTGATTCTTCTTACCCCTTTGGCGTTTGTTAAATTAGATAAAAAACGGTTCCTTTATATTGCAATCATCGGCATTGTTTTAGGCTTTGTTACGGCAAATCTCATGGCAGGTTTGATGTCGGGAACCATCTCATTGAGTGATAGCTTGGGTGCGGCAGGTGAAGCAGCCGACCACTATACGGGTATCGAAGTTGAATTGGAGTTGAATTGGAAGTTCAAATTGGTTCGAACACTTCGATTCTGCTCTTTCTATATAGCCTTGGCTTATATTGTTTGGAAAGCCGTTTTTTCAAAGGTCTCGCAATATATTGCACCTGAAATCAAACAAATGGCGACCTTGTGCATTGGACTGCTGATTTTTGCCGTTAGTTTCTTTGCTACACCAGCCTTGGGTGCTGATGTAATTGCATACCGTTATTTGTATATGTTGGGTATTCCTTTGTGTGTCATGATTGCCTATATGGGTTCGTATAAAATGTGCAAGTTTCGGACTGTCCAACTGCTATTGTTGCCGGCGTTTTTATATGCTGAAGGCTTTATTTTGGGGAAAATAATGAGCTTTTAATCAGATAGTTATATTTTGTTTATGGGTAGTTTGTTCAAATACATGTCATTCAAGCGGCTGAAGCAAATATTTTGCATGTGGCTTGCAAATGTGTTGCCGTTGCAGGGGCATCAGCGATACAAGGTAAAGACCGCCGAAGACCTTTTAGGCGTAAAGGACACGGGAAAAGATATCTATCTTATGAACGATATTGATATGGAAGGGGCTGAACTTTCGTTTGCGACCTTTGCAGATAGAAGATTTTTTGGTAACGGACACACCGTGTCGAACTTTAAAATTTCTTACGTGTTGCATAAAAACAACCTTGTGGCAAACCCCAATTCCGACCAAACTGCGGCTAACACGCTTATAATAAGTTTATTCGGAAACGTAAGGAACGTTCAAATTAAGAAGGTAAACTTCACGGA
>JAFVID010000081.1 GCA_017474205.1 Clostridia bacterium
CGTAGATAAAAACCTTGAATCCAAACACAAAGGTCTTTACATCATAGGTGACGGAAGCGGCATTACCCACTCCCTCTCTCACGCATCAGCAAGTGGCGTACACGTTGCCCGCAATATTGTAGCGAAAAACTAATTTTAAATAAACGAGGTATAATAAAATGCACTTTACTAAATATCCCTTTGGAAAAACCTCCGACAATAAAGAGGTTACCTGCTTTAAAATAACCTCCGAAGACGGTATGTCTGCCGAAATTCTCGATTACGGCGCAACCATTCGCAGTATAACCGTTCCGGATAAAAACGGCAATATGGTTGACGTTTTATTGGGATACGACACTATATCCGAATACGAAACCAACGATGGTTATCTTGGGGCTACAGTCGGTCGTTTTGCAAACCGTATTAAGGATGGTAAATTCACCCTTAACGGTGTAGAATATGCCCTTGCCCTCAACAACGGCAAAAATCATCTTCACGGCGGAAAGATAGGCTTTAACCGATATATTTGGAATGCTAAAGAGGTTGAAAACGGTGTTGAGTTTTCTATGACATCGCCCGATGGAGACGAGGGTTACCCCGGTAAACTCGACCTTACCGTAACTATAACTCTTAAAGATGGTGCTATTACTATTGATTATACTGCTATATCTGATAAGGATACCATTATTAACCTTACCAACCACAGCTATTTTAATCTTAACGGCGGCGAGGGAGACATCCACGATCATCTGCTTACCGTTAATTCCGAAAGCTTTACAATAAATGATGCGGGTTGTCTGCCCACGGGCGAAATTGTACCCGTTGAGAATACTGCAATGGATTTTCGCACCGAAAGGACTATTGGTGAACGCATTGACTCCGATGATCCATCCGTAAAGCTTTGCGGCGGATACGATTCTAACTTTATTTTAAGCGGCAGTCCTGCGGCGATTGTGCGTTCCCCAAAAAGCGGTATTGTTATGACCGTTACTACCGATCAACCCGGTATGCAGCTTTACACCTCCAACCAGACCTCTGAAAGAAAGGGTAAAAACGGCACAACCTTCGGCAGAAGAAGCGGTTTTTGTATGGAAACCCAGCACTACCCCGACTGCATTAACCATCCCGAATGGCCCTCCCCTATTTTAAAGGCAAACGAGGTATTCAAAACCTATACCACCTATGCGTTTTCGGTGGATAAATAAAATTCACAACAAAAAATTCCAAGTCCTAAACGAACTTGGAATTTTTTATTTTTAGTTATCCTCTTTTGAAACCGAAAGTCCGGCTACATCTGACACGGGTAATGCAAACACAATTCCCTGTGCCTTTTGCTGCATTCCCATTTCTTTATAAAGGGCATGTAAAATATTATCACGGATATCCTTTTCCACAACAAGCATATTGAAAAAAGCCAACCCAAAGATTTCTGCCTGGAAAGACCTGCGCCAACGTGGGTTCCCATTGGAGTCATAGCAATATCTGCGCCAAGATTAAACAATCCAATTCCAACAATTAAAAGCACCGCTCCTATAGCAAAGCTTATCAGCTCCATGCCGTTTAAGGAAAAATCAGGCAACAAAGCTATTATATACACAAGGCAGGTTATGGGCAGAGCTGAAATAAGTGCCTCACGGATTTTTGACCATAATTCTTTCAACTAACTTCACCTTCTTCGAAA
>JAFVID010000082.1 GCA_017474205.1 Clostridia bacterium
GGTTAATCCATAGGGAACACCATATATTCCGGCGTGCGTATCCATTGGCCCTGGGCGACTGGGCGACATGAACCATGTCAGGCGGGGAACCGAGCAGCATTAAGTGTTCGTTCCGGTGCGACGCAGTAAGTCTGTGGGTACGCACACCAGAGTATATGTTGTTCCCTTAATTTATTTTTATATGAGGTGAAAGTATGTATCGAGTTTTATATCGCAAGTGGCGTCCTGCTACCTTTGTGGACGTAATGGGTCAAGATCATATAACCACCACCCTTAAAAACGAAATAACCTCAAACCATCTTGCTCATGCCTATCTTTTCACCGGTTCAAGAGGCACGGGTAAAACTACCTGTGCTAAAATATTTGCAAGGGCGGTCAACTGTTTGAATCCCGTTGACGGTAACCCCTGTTGCGAATGTGAAATTTGTAAAGGTATTGAAAATGGTTCTATCCTCGACGTTGAAGAAATAGACGCAGCATCTAATAACTCGGTTCAAAACATTCGTGAACTCAGAGATATGATCAACTATAAACCTGCCGCAGGTAAGTTTAGAGTTTACATCATAGACGAGGTGCATATGCTATCCTCAGGTGCATTCAACGCCCTTCTCAAAACCTTGGAAGAACCCCCTGCCCACGTTATATTTATACTCGCTACCACCGAAGTTCACAAACTTCCTGCCACCATTTTATCCCGTTGTCAACGATTTGACTTCAACCGAATCGACAGTGAAGTTATTGCATCCCGCCTTAAATACGTGGCAAGTGAAGAAAATATGAATTTAGATGCAGATGCCGCATCCCTTATTGCCCGACTTGCCGACGGTGCTTTGCGTGATGCCTTATCTCTTCTCGACCGCTGTGCCGTCGAAGAACACATCACCATGGAAAGTGTTATGAAAATCGCAGGTGTTTTGGGTAACGACCTGCTTTTTGAAATATCCGACGGTGTTGCAAAGGGTGAAATCGAAAAGGTGCTTGCCACCCTTGCCGATTTCCACGAACAATCTAAAGAAATGAATAGGGTTTGCGACCAACTTATATCCCACTTCCGCAACATTATGATTTGCAAAACAGTTTCAAATCCTGCCCGACTTCTTACCTGTTCAAAAGATGAACTTCTTAAATATATGAACGCGGCGGCTACTTTTTCTCTTGAGGATATTCTCAAAACCACCGATAATCTTCAATCAGCCCTTGAAAGAATGAAATACAGTGCATCTAAACGTGCCGAACTTGAAATGGCACTTATTCGCAGTATGCCATCTATGAAGAGTGTCCTTAAAAGAACTGTAGAAAAGGATGTTCCCGTTATAGAAGAGAGCGTGTCTGCACCCGTTCTTTCTACTCCCGCAAAGGAAGAAAAGAAGGAAACTCCCATAGTGGAAGAAAAGGTTGAAAATATCCCCGTTAAAGAAGCACCCGATTTAGAAAAAGTCCCTGAAATAAAAGAGGAAAAACCTGTTCAAAAGGTTATGCCTGAAAGCACAGGTAATATTCAAGAAGGGGAACAACCCTTTGGTGCTTGGCCAGACGTTGTTGCCGAACTCAGCAGTTACAATCGTCTTATTGCGGCGGCACTTAAAGGCACCGAGGCATTTATCGACGGTAATTTGGTACTTATCAAATGCGAAAACAAAGAGTTTCTCGATATGATAAATCAAAACCCCAACAACAAGGCGGATATTCGTAAGGCAATTCAAAACGTTACGGGTATGACCTGTCGACTTGGACCTTATCGTCCCCAAAACACAGAACAAAAAACCGATCCTTTAAGCGGATTTTTATCCAACATGCAATCAAAGGGCATATTGAATGAAATATCCAATGAGGACGAATAATAAAAAATCCAAACTATAAAATTATCTCGGAGGAATAAAATATGAAAGCAAGATTACCCCAAGGATACGGCGGCGGCCCCGGCAATATGAACAGTATGCTTAAACAAGCACAAAAAATGCAAGAGGAAGCCCAAAGAGTTCAGGAAGAATTAGAAGCATCTGAATACGAAGGTGTTGCAGGTGGCGGAATGGTTAAGGTTGTTATGAGTGGTACTCATCAACTTAAAACCATCGATATTAATCCCGAAGCAGTTGACCCCGATGATGTTGAAATGTTGCAAGATATGATTATTGCCGCAGTTAACGATGCCGCTACTAAGGTTGACGAAACCGCAAGTGCCGAAATGTCTAAAGTTACCGGCGGGCTCAATATCCCCGGACTTTTCTAAGATATGGCACAGTACGATACCGCTTCACTGGCAAATCTTATTGACCATTTTGCATCCCTACCCGGTATTGGAAGCAAAACCGCACAGCGTCTTGCCTTCCATATTCTCGACCTACCCCTTGAAGAAGCAAAACAATTTGCCGATGCCATTTTAGAAGCAAAAACAAAAATCCACACCTGTAAGGTTTGTCAAAATCTTACCGATTTAGAGGTGTGCTCAATATGCACAAATAAAGACAGGGATGAAGGGATTATCTGCGTTGTAGAAAATCCCCGCGACGTCCTTGCCTTTGAACGCACAAGAGAGTTTAAGGGACTTTATCACGTACTCCACGGGGTTATATCCCCTATGGACGGTGTTGGTCCTGACCAAATTAAGATTAAGGAACTTCTTGCCCGTGTGGGTGATGGTAAGGTCCATGAAGTTATTATGGCTACCAACCCCACCGTAGAGGGTGAGGCAACCGCTATGTACGTTTCTAAACTCCTTAATCCATTAGGTGTTAAGGTTACCCGTTTGGCTTACGGTATCCCCGTAGGTGCAGATTTGCAGTATGCCGATGAAACCACCCTTGGCAGGGCTTTATCGGGCAGAAACGTTATTTAGTAAAATTTTGAGAGAAAATTTCTATAAACAGGGAGAAATTAACGATGTTTACTAGGGATATTGGAATAGATTTAGGTACTGCCAACACTTTGGTATGTATCAAAGGTAAAGGCGTTGTAATGCGTGAGCCCTCGGTTGTTGCGGTTGACGTGCGCAACGAGGTTGTTCGTGCCGTTGGTACCGAAGCCAAAGAAATGATCGGTCGTACCCCCGGCTCAATCGTGGCAGTTCGTCCCCTTAAAAACGGCGTTATTGCCGACTTTGACGTTACCGCCGCTATGCTTAAAAGATTTATAAGAGAGGCAATCAAGGGCTCGGTTGTATCCCGTGCCCGTGTTATGATATGCATCCCCTCGGGTGTTACCGAGGTTGAGGTTCGTGCCGTTCACGACGCCGCTGTTCAGGCAGGTGCCAGAGACGTTGACCTCATTGAAGAACCTATGGCTGCGGCTATCGGTGCAGGTCTTCCCGTATTTGAACCCGTTGGTTCTATGGTTGTAGATATCGGTGGCGGTACATCCGAAGTTGCAGTTTTATCCCTTGGTGATATCGTTACCTCCTGTTCTGTAAGGGTTGCTGCCGACGATATGGATGACGCTATTATCTCATACATCAGAAAAAAATATAATCTCCTCATTGGTGAACGTACCGCTGAACAAATTAAAATCGACCTTGGCTCTGCTGTAGAGTTTGAGGATGCTGAAGATATGGAAATCAGAGGTCGAAACCTAATCGACGGTATGCCCGCCAATATCACCATATCTGCCGAAGAAGTCAGAGAAGCCCTTGCCGACTGTGTTGCAACAATTACCGATGCAGTCCGTAGTACCTTGGAAAAAACTCCTCCAGAACTTGCAAGTGATATTATCGATAAAGGTATTATGATGACCGGTGGCGGTTCACTCCTTCGCGGTCTTGATACCTACATTTCTAATGAACTTAATATCCCTGTGAGGGTTGCAGATGAACCCATTGACTGCGTTGTAAAGGGCACCCTTAAACTTCTCGAAAAGGGTATGGATGCCACCTTCTTTGAACGCCGTAGAAAATATGCAAGTGAAAGATAAACATATCTAAAAATTTAGGTTGATAGTATGAAAACGTTTTTCAAAAGTAAATTTTTCAAAATTATATCCGCTATAATTTGCGTGATGATTGCTCTTACCTTGGTACTCTCCTTGGTGGGTAGTAAAATTGCACCGCAATCTGCCATTATCGGTACCATTATCTCCCCTATTGAGCGTGTTACCGGTTATGTTTCCCATACCTTTTCTAACTTTTTCACCTCGGTAGAAAGGGCTAAAATTTTAGAGGAGGAAAATAATATCCTCCGTGAAGAAATGAGACATTTACGAGAAAAATTGGTTGAATACGATCAATATAAATCTGAAAACGAGTTTTACAGTGATTTTCTTGAGATAAAAAAGGAACATCCCGATTATCAATTTGAACCCGCTATGGTGGTTTCTTACGATTCTTTGGACGTTTACAAAACCTTTACCATAAATCGTGGTACCGCTCAAGGAATTTCTCAATTTGACCCCGTTATTACCGCCGACGGTCTTGTGGGATACGTTTCCGAAGCAGGTCTTACCCACTCAACCGTTATGACCTTGCTTAATCCTAATCTATCGGTTAGTGCCACCGATAACCGCACAAGAGAAACAGGTGTTGTTTCGGGGGATGCTAAACTTGTGGCAGATGGATGTTGTAAAATGTCCTATTTAAGCCGTTCATCCGCTATGAATTTGGGAGATTACGTTATTACATCAGGTGCAGGCGGTGTATTTCCTGCGGGACTTATGGTGGGCACCGTTACCGAAATCGGTCAGGAATCTGCCGACGTTTCCCTTTACGCTGTTCTTCGTCCCTTTGTTGAACCTACCGGCCTTTCGGATGTTATGGTTATTACATCCTTTGAAGGGCAAGGCAAGATTAAATAATATATTATGAAAGTTTTATTTCTTAAACGGCATAAAAACGCCCTAACTTATTTATTTTTAGGGTTAATACTTTTTATTTTGTATTTGTATCAAAACGTCAACACCCTACCCTCGCCTTTAGGACTTATCCCCGCTATTGTGGTGGTATACGTGGCGGTGTGTGGTTCGATTATGGGTGAGTACGTTGGATGTGTTATGGGATTTATGGGGGGGCTTTTGTGTGATGTATCTGCCCCTTTGTCCTACTGCTTCAATTTGGTAGTTCTTACCGCTATTGGAATCGCTTGTGGATTTCTTGGCACACGACTTTTCACAAGACGTTTTGTTTGCACCCTTACTCTTTCCTTTTTAGCGTTAGTTGTATATTTTATACTCCAATGGCTTGTTGTTGGGGTTATTTTTGGTAACGAGGGATTTTATTATCTTTTAAGATATTCTCTTCCCTCGGTTTTGTATTCTCTTTTATACGTTCTTCCCGTTTATCCGTTAGTATCAATAATTAACAAAAGGATTTCCTAATCTATGGCAAAGCAAAAGAAGGACAAAAGAATAGTTTTTTTGTGTTTGTTGTTAGCATTTATTTTGTTTGGTTATTCTTTCCGCCTTTTCAGTTGGCAGATAGTTAACCGACAAAATCACGTTAACGACTCTCTTTCGGCTACCGCACTTTATACACCTATCCCCGCGGCTCGCGGTGAGGTTTTAGACCGATATGGTCGTCCCTTTGCAGTTAATGCCGAAGGATACAATATCGTATTTAACCGAATCTATATGCCTAAAGATAATTTGAACGATACCATTTTATCCCTTGCGGAGATTTTAACCGCTGCAGGAGAAAAATATAACGATAGATGTCCCATTTCAAAAAGCGAACCCTACAAATTTGAGGAAACCAGCAATATATCCCCCGCAACCATGATTGCTGAACTCGGTCTTGCTCACTACGCCACGGTGGAAAACTGCGTAGATGAAATGATAAAGCAATTCAAAATTGAAAATTATTCTAAAGCACAGCAAAGGATTATTATGGGTGTCCGCCTTACTATGATTGTGGCAGATTATTCCGACCCTATTCCCTTTACCTTTGCAGAAAACGTATCCATAAACACAGTTTCTAAAATCGAAGAGTATTCTGCAAAATATCCGGGTGTTGAAACCTCGGTGGTTACAATAAGACAATACGTTTCAGGTTCAATTGCCCCCCATATTATCGGTAATATCGGCCCCATTTACGCTGAGGAGTGGGATACCCTTAAAGACAAGGGATACTCCTACAACGACAAGGTTGGTAAATCGGGTATCGAAAAATATTCGGAATCCTATTTAAGAGGTACAAACGGCACCCTTAAGACCACCCGTGATGCCTCCGGCAAGGTACTTTCTACCGAGGTTGTAAAGGAACCTGTGGCGGGTAATACCGTAATGCTTACTATTGATAGAAACTTGCAACAGGTAGCGCAAAACTCTCTTAAAGAACTTATCACCTACCGTCAAACCCAAGAGGATTCTCGTTCTGCCGATGCAGGATCCATTGTGGTTATGAACGTTAATACGGGTGAAATTTTGGCGGCGGTTACCTATCCTTCCTACGATATGGAAACCTACACCAATAACTATGCATCTTTATTAAGCAACTCCCGTCTCCCCCTTTTCAACCGTGCTTTAGACGGTGTTTACGCCCCCGGTTCTACCTTCAAACCCCTTACCGCCGCTATCGGTCTTGAAACCAACAAAATTACCCCTGATGAAATGGTAACCTGTCAGGGTACTTACAGATACTTTAAGGACTATCAACCAAGTTGTATGCATACCCACGGCCCTCTTGATACAACCAACGCTCTTAAGGTATCTTGCAACTATTACTTTTATGAACTTGGTCGCCGAATCGGTATTGATAAACTTAATGAATACTGTAAAAAATTCGGTCTTGGCGTTAAAACCGGTGTTGAATTAGGTGAAGCAACGGGTACTTTGGCAGGTCCTGAATATAGAAAACAAATCGGCTCCTACTGGACCGAGGGTGATACTATTCAAGCTGCCATCGGTCAGTCAGATAACGGATTTACACCTTTGCAACTTGCCACCTACACCTCCACCATAGCCAACGGTGGAACAAGATATAAATCCCATCTTATTAAGGAAATCCGCAGTTACGATTTAGATAAGGTTGTAGAAAAGGTTGAACCCACAGTGGTAGAAACGGTAGGACTTTCTAAAGAGGTTCTTGATGTTGTTAAAAAGGGTATGCTTTCGGTTACCAGTGAAGGATCCCTCTCCCATATATTTGTTGACTATCCCCTTCAAGTAGGTGGTAAAACAGGTACCGCTACCACATTTTACAGCGGAGTTGAATACAACAACGGTGTATTCGTTGCTTTTGCTCCCTACGAAAAACCCGAAATCGCAGTAGCAATTGTAGCCGAAAAAGCAGGTTACGGTTCGGGTTGTGCCGGTCCCGCTTATGATATTTTTGATGCCTATTTCTTCTACAATGGAGAAACCTACAATCCACAAAATTCGGGAGTTCTTATTGAATAACAAGGAAGGTTATATTTTATGAAAAGGTCTTTTCCTATTATTGCAATTTTAATAGTTATATTGTCTCTGTTTTTGTGTTCCTGCGGGAATTCGATAAACGGGGTAAAATATTTTTACGAGGAAGAGAATTTAGAGATTTATTTTCCCCAAGATATGAAGGTTTTTGACCTCAATAACATCACTGTATCTGATACCGACATTGAAAAATATGATCTTGACTATTCAACCTTAAAAGATCTTGCATCCCCCGATGAGGGCGGGATTGTATATCTTGCAAAAAGTCACGATATGAAAAAGGAATGCACCGTATCTCTCACCGCCACCGAAGAAACTATTGAGGTGTGGGATTTTACCGATGTAAAATCCACTGAGATTACTAAATATGCCGAAAACGAGGCAAACCTTCTCACCACCGAGTTTTATACCATAAAGGCCGAGGATGAGTACCGCAAGAATGGAATGTTTTTTATCCGATTTGATATGGCATCCTCAAACAGCAAAAAGGTAGATACCATTTATCTTTTCACCGTTAAAAACGGACTTCGTTATTCCTTCGTTTATTTTTCAAATGACCTGTCCCAAAACGATATTAAACAAGCAGAAGAAATTTTTAGTTCCATTCGCGTTACCAAGGACGTTGAAAAATATACCCAAAAGCAAACCCATCGACTAATCCCCGTGGCTTTAATTCTTGCCACCGCGTTGGTTATTACCATCATTTTTGTCGGTGTATCTTCGGTAAGAAAACAAAATCGCCAAGAGAAAGAAAACGGTCCTTATCAAAAACAATTCCAAAGTATTTTGGATGAGCCAAAGCAAAAAAGAAACAATAAAAAATAATTATAAATAGAGGATAACCTATGAAACGATTGATATCTTTCATTTTAATATTTGTGTTGATTTCATCCACCGTTGTTATTCCCTGTATGGCGGCAACAACCGTTACATCCACCGATATCAGTGCCTTCATCCCCGAGGGATTTTCAGTATATACCAAAAAAAATCTTCCCAAAACTCCCACTCAATTAGATGAATTAGGCACAACCTACGATGAAATTAAGGCGGATTTTAACAGTTTGGGTTACGTATTTCTTGCCCATTCTTCCGCCCTTAAATGCACCATCACCCTATCGGAGCAAAAAACGAAGGTATCTAACACTATAAAAAATTTGTATTCTCTAAAAGACCAAAACGAAATAGAAAAGGCAGGTAAACTCCTTTTAGGTGAAGTATATACTACCGCCCACCGTATTAAGCAGGTGGAAAAGGACTATGCCTTGTTTTTCAGGGTGGAAATGTATGAAAAAACCACCTCAACCATTATGTACGTATCGGTTATAGATTCGGTAACCTATACCCTTTGCCTCAACACCTTAGATGGTGTACCTTCCGAAAACGTTCTTTCGGTTTTTGAGGGAATTTTTGGCGGACTTTCCTACTCGGTTTCTGAATTTGAAGCACGAGAAAATGCCGCCAATAATACGGGTAAAAAAATCGTTTATCTCGCTATTATTGCGGTTTGTCTTGCAGTGGCTACCCTTCTTGTTATATCCATAGTAAACGATATTGGTAAGATGAAACTTAACGACAAACGAAGCAGTAACGTAAAAAAATATAAAAAACCTTTAAGATAAAAAACAAAAACAGGGTATCACCTTTTTTGATGATACCCTTAAATTTAATTTATTGACAGCAATATTTTTGCTTTGTTTGTTGAATTTTTTGTTGTTCTACCTGCTCTGCAGTGTACCAACCCTTTTGCATCATTTTATCGTAGATATCCTTTTGCATACAAAGCATATCGTCAAGGGTTGAGTCAAACACGTTGTTTACGTTTGTAGTGCAAGATTCGATTCGTCCGTGCATCATTAAATCGCAAACACCCTTTACGTTGTTGAGAATTGTGGTCATAATTGTTTTATCATCCATTTTCATATCCCCCTTAACCTAAAAGCGATAAAAATCTTGCATAACATTGTCCGTGTTTCATGGCAAGTCCCGAAACAAAGGTTTTAAGTTCGGGGTCTTTGAGTTCTGCTGAGAAACTATCAAAAGCGGTTTGCAATGCCTTTTCGTGTCCTAAGGCATCATCAATATAAAGCAATTCTTTTTGGGTCATATTTATATCTCCTTAAATTTATTGAGGGTAAAATCTCACCCAAATATAGTTTTTGTGAAATTTATATTTTTATTCAAATAAAAAATAAAAAAATTAAGGTGAAAAAATGTATTTAGATATGGATTTGCTCGTAAATCTTTGTAATGATTTAGGGCTGACTCTTACCGAAAAACAAAAAAGTGATTTCGAAACCTTTGCCGGTATGGTGGTGGAAAAAAATAAGGTTATGAACCTCACCGCCGTTACCTCCCCTGATGGTATGGCGGTTAAACACTTTGCCGACTCTTTATCCTTACTTACCTGTGGTGAGTGGAAAGAGGGAGCATCCTTTTTAGACGTAGGCACGGGAGCAGGTTTCCCCTCTATTCCCCTGCTCATTATGAGAAGGGATATTAAGGGTGTGCTTCTTGATGCACAACAAAAGCGACTTAACTTCCTTAACAACGTTATTAAAGAATTAGGGCTTAATGCCGTTACCCTTCACGCCCGTGCGGAAGAGGCCGCTAAAAATAAACAATATCGTGAGAAGTTTGATATCGTTACCGCCCGTGCGGTAGCAGCAATGCCTCCCCTTACCGAATACTGTTTGCCCTTTGTTAAAGTGGGCGGAAAATTCCTCGCTATGAAGGGTCCTGCCGCTAATGAAGAGATGCAATCGGCAAAAAATGCAGTTAAAGTGTTGGGCGGAAAACTTAATGAAATAAAAGAATTTAAGTTGGATGAGGAAACGAGAAATATCATCGTGATTTCTAAAACGGATAAAACCCCTCCACAGTATCCTCGTTTGCAAGCTAAAATATCAAAATCCCCCCTGTAAAAATATCCTGCAAAAAAAATAAAAATTAGGTCTTGACAATTATAGAGGTTTTCATATATAATATAATTTGCATAATGTATCTTTTGTGCAATCAAATTTTGCAAATACCCCTGCACACATGCGGAGGGAGGGACATAGAATGAGCCAAGTAAAGTTAAAAGAAAACGAGTCCTTGGAAAATGCTCTTCGTCGTTTTAAGAGACAAACCGCCAGAGACGGTGTTATCCAAGAGGTTCGTAAAAGAGAACATTACGAAAAACCTTCGGTAAAAAGAAAGAAGAAGTCCGAAGCTGCTCGTAAACGTAAGTTTAAGTAATATTTGTTAAGAATATTGCCTGGGTAGGTTGTTGCTAAAACAACCTACCTTGTTTTTTTGTTTGTGAAAATATAATTGACTATATATACATTATATATTATAATGAAAATATAGGGTATATCCTTATAATTTTCGTTATCCAACGGAGGTTTCTTATGAAAAAGGTTAGATTAACGTTATGGGCTTTGCTTTTTCTTGCTATTGGTGTGCTTTTAGGAGCAAGAGCATTAAATCTCACCACCTTTTCACCCTTCTTTGAAGGTTGGTGGACTTTGTTTATCATTGTTCCCTGTTTTATTGACCTGTTCAAACCTGGCAGAAAAGAGTTTAATATTGTAGGTATTATTGTGGGTGTAGTTCTTCTTTTATGCTGTCAAGATATTATTACCTACAAAATAATAGTTAAACTTATCCCTGCAGTGTTGTTCTTTATAATTGGTTTATCCATTCTCATAAGGGATGTTATCGGCACCAAAACCGACCGTGTGATTCGTAACCTCAACAAAGAAAAACCCTTTACAAAATATGATGCATCATTCTCTTCCCAATCGGTAGATTTTGACGGTAAAGAATTTAAAGGTGTAAACCTTAGTGCTACCTTTGGCGACATTAAATGCAATCTTCAAAACGCGTTTATAAACGGAGACACCGTTGTAAACGCCCGTGCAACCTTTGGCGGTGCTACCATTATTATTCCCAACGGGGTTAACGTAAAGGTTAAATCCTCCTCTATATTTGGAAGCACCGTAAACAAACGAAACGGTAACGATATTATCGGTGCCCCCACCGTATATGTTAAATCGAGTTGTTTCTTTGGTACGGTTACCATTCAATAAACTTCAAGAACAGGATGTTATTTATATGAGTTCACCCCATGACGGACATCGTGCCCGAATGAAAAAACGATACAGAGCAACGGGTATGAAGGGATTTAGCGAACACGAAAAGTTGGAACTTATTCTTTTCTACACCCACGCAAGAGGCGATGTTAACCCTATTGCTCACCGACTTATGGAAAAGTATCGCACCCTTTCGGCTATATTTGATGCTCCTTTTGAAGAACTTAAAAATATTGAGGGTGTTGGTGAACACACCGCCACCTTCCTTAAACTTATTCCCGACCTTTGCCGAGAATATATGATTGAACTTGAAAGCGGTAATCAAACCAAACTTATTACCACCACCGACATTTGCAATTATATGAAATATCGGTTTATTGGTATTAAGGAAGAGGTACTTTACGCCGTTTATATGGATAACACCTGCAAAGTGCTTCGGTGTGAAGAGATAAGTCAAGGTAACGTATCATCCCTTACCATAAACGTTCGCAAACTTACCGAGATAGCCCTTTCTTGCAACGCTACCACCGTGGCGATTGCCCATAATCATCCAGGTGGCGCACTTCATCCGTCAGCCGAAGATTTACAGGCAACTATCCATTTGGTTGAGACCTTCAAAAATTTAGGCATTCAACTTTCCGACCACGTGATTATAAGCGGAAGCAACTACCTTTCCCTTCGTCAGTCGGAGCAATACTGCTACGTTTTTGACAACGAAAAAAGATTTTCGTTTTAATATTTAACAAAATTTAAATCCCCACCATCCGTTTGGATGATGGGGATATTCTTTCGCACTTTATTCTTCCTCAATAAGTTCAGCGGGAGGGTTTTCTAACTTAACAGAATTCCTTTTTTTATCTATAATATATTTCATAATGTAAATGACCCTCAAAATCACGCTTGCTATAAACACGGGGATTGACACAAAAAATAATATCGTTGTTATTAGATATACCACTCGCCAAATAGGATTTGTGAAACCTATATATTTGAATGACACCAATGCCTTGAGTAAAAACCAAATAAAATAAATCCAAAACAAAGATGTTCCAACAGTCCATATTGATTTAGATAAAGAGTTCATTTTTTGATTATCGTTACGAAGTCTTACACACACCACAACAAAATTCCATACTGCACCTACAAGCAATAAAATGGTTGTGGAAACAAAATATATCAACGTGATTACTACTATATTTAGTGGTGTTAGTTTACCCGAAAGAGGTTGTTCTAATAAATAATAAGTAGGTGAATGGGTTGCTAAATTACTATATACTACACAAGCCAAAATAAAACCGATGTAATAAATAACCAATGGTTCAAATTTGTTTTCACTTTTATACAATTCAATTAGTCTTACAATGGCATACGCAATAAATGAAAGTGCCGAAGCAACAACAAATTGTGCCGACGTGTACTCACCCATTTTGAAAATGTTAGAAAAAGGAACCTGCAAAAACAAAAAACCTAAACTTAAAAGTCCATACCTAAACCATTTTGCAACTTTCATAAAAACACCTCCTATATATTCTAACTTGACTATACCATATAGTAATAACCTTGTCAAGAAAATGCCCCACCATCCGATTGGATGATGGGGCTAATTTGTGTTAATCTTATTTGAAGTATTTTACTGCGTTGTCGAAGATGGGGGTATCGAGGTTGCCCGAAATGTTGCGATAAAGGTTTTTGCCAAGACGTTCACTGTGTCCCATCTTACCAAATACTCTGCCGTCGGGAGAGGTAATACCCTCGATTGCGGCAATAGAGCCATTGGGATTGAAGCGGATATCCATAGTGGGATTACCGTCGTTATCAACGTATTGGGTGGCAATTTGTCCGTTATCTGCAAGGGCTTTGAGAAGTTCATCACTGCAAACGAAACGGCCTTCACCATGGGAGATAGGCATAGTGTGGATATCACCAACGTTACAGTTTGCAAGCCAGGGAGATTTATTGGAGCAAACTCTGGTGCTAACAATTCTGGATTGGTGACGAGAGATGGTGTTGAAGGTAAGGGTGGGACAGGTGTCATCCATATCTCTGATTTCACCATAAGGTACAAGACCTAACTTAATAAGGGCTTGGAAGCCGTTACAAATACCTGCCATAAGACCATCCTTATTATGAAGGAGGTTATGAACTGCATCCTTAATTTCGGGGTTACGGAAGAATGCGGTAATAAATTTACCGGAACCATCGGGTTCGTCACCGCCGGAGAATCCACCGGGGAGGAAGATGATATTTGTCTTTTCAATAAGTTTTGCAAATTCCTTAGCACAGTCGGATACATCCCCTGCTTTAAGGTTGCGAACAATAAAGATTTCGGGATCTGCACCTGCGTTTTTGAAGGTTTTTGCAGAATCGTATTCACAGTTGGTGCCGGGGAATACGGGGATAAGTACACGAGGTTTACCACTGATAATTACGGGAGCGTGTAAAGTTTCTTTTGCTTCATAAGCAAATTCGGGAAGCACTTCTCCACCCTTTGTAATGTTGCAGGAGAATACACCCTCTAATTTATCTTCATAAAGTTCTTGAATCTTGTTCATATCTACCTTTTCATCGCCCATAGCAAGAGCATATTCACAGGTAGTTTCACCAAGGAGAGTACCCACTACGGTATCATCTGCCATTTCGAGAACGAATGCACCGTAGTTGTAACCAAAGAGGGTATCAACGTCGGCATTTTCGAACTTCATACCGATCTTGTTACCGAGGGACATTTTAAGAACTTCACCTGCGGCACCGCCATAGGTAACGGTGGATGCGGAAAGAACTTTGCCTTCTTTAATGAGTTTGGTAACGGTTTCGAAGTTTGCCTTGAGGGATGCGGGTACGGGGAGTCCGTCTTTATATTCGGGAGCAAGGAGATATACCTTTGAACCGCATTTTTTGAACTCGTTAGAGGTGATATTCCCTGCGTTTGCAATAGATACTGCAAAGGATACAAGGGTGGGGGGAACGTCGATATCTTCGAAAGAACCACTCATAGAGTCCTTACCGCCGATAGAACCGAGTTCAAGGTCGAGTTGAGCATCCAAAGCACCAAGGAGGGCAGAAAGGGGTTTGCCCCAACGTTTGGGTTCGGTGCGAAGACGTTCAAAATATTCTTGGAAGGTGAGGTAACAATCATCACCCCAAGCACCTGCAGCAACAAGTTTTGCTACCGATTCAACTACTGCAAGATATGCACCGTGATAGGGACTGATTTCGCTAACGAAGGGGTTGTATCCATAGCCCATAACGGAGCAGGTAGTGGTATCGCCCTCAAGCACGGGGATCTTCGCAGCCATAACTTGAGAGGGGGTCATTTGATATTTACCGCCGAAGGGCATAAGTACGCTACCCTTACCGATGGTGGAGTCAAAACGTTCGGAAAGTCCGCGTTTTGAACACATATTAAGGTCGGATGCCATTTCGGTAATGATATCGGT
Source organism: Clostridia bacterium (assembly GCA_017474205.1). Classification (GTDB taxonomy): domain Bacteria; phylum Bacillota; class Clostridia; order Oscillospirales; family Acutalibacteraceae; genus UMGS1484. Next base: position 14,846 of record JAFVID010000082.1, read on the forward strand.
AAAGTTGCCTTCAACCTTTTTATTGTAACAAGAGGTATTTTCAACGAATGCTTTTACGCTCTTTTCTGCACCGTTGGAATTTAAGAATTCACGAGCGATATCGCAAATCTTTACGCCATTCCATTCCATAACCAAACGGGGTTCAGCGGTTACGGTAGCAACACGGGTTGCTTCAAGGTTTTCGGCGGCGGCAAGTGCCATAAATTTATCTACGTCGTTTTTATCAAGCACAACTGCCATTCTTTCTTGGGATTCACTAATGGCAAGTTCGGTACCGTCAAGGCCTTCGTACTTCTTGGGAACTGCGTTAAGGTTAATATAAAGACCGTCTGCAAGTTCGCCAATAGCAACCGATACACCGCCTGCACCAAAGTCGTTACAACGTTTAATGAGTCGGGTTGCTTCTTCGTTTCTGAAAAGACGCTGAAGTTTTCTTTCTTCGGGAGCGTTACCCTTTTGAACCTCTGCACCGCAGGATTCAAGGGAAGAAAGGTTGTGGGATTTGGAAGAACCGGTAGCACCGCCACATCCGTCACGACCTGTGCGGCCACCGAGAAGAACAACTACGTCTCCTGCTTCGGGAACAAGGCGAACAACGTTCTTTTCGGGAGCAGCACCGACAACGGCACCGATTTCCATACGTTTTGCGGCATAACCGGGATGATAAATCTCATCGACCAAACCTGTGGCAAGACCGATTTGGTTACCGTAGGAGGAATAACCTGCGGCGGCGGTGGTAACAAGTTTTCTTTGGGGAAGTTTACCCTTCATAGTAGCAGATACGGGAACAGTGGGATCTGCCGCACCGGTTACACGCATTGCCTGATATACGTAAGAACGGCCCGAAAGGGGGTCACGAATAGCACCGCCGATACAGGTAGCGGCACCGCCAAAAGGTTCGATTTCGGTGGGATGGTTGTGTGTTTCGTTCTTAAAGAGGAAGAGCCAATCTTGTAAATCTCCATCAACGTCAACCTTGATTTTAACGGTACAAGCATTGATTTCCTCAGATTCGTCAAGTTTGGGAAGTTTGCCCTGCTTTTTAAGATAACGGGCACCCATAGTTGCAATATCCATAAGGGTAATTGCACGGTCTTCCCTGCCAAGTTCCTTGCGGATATTGAGATAACGGTCAAAGGATTCTGCTACGGGTTTGTTATCCTTATCAATTTCTATTTCATCAAGACGGGTAAGGAAGGTGGTATGACGGCAGTGGTCAGACCAGTAGGTATCTAACATTCTGATTTCGGTTAAGGTGGGGTCTCTCTTTTCGCTTATGAAATAGTCCTGACAACATTTGATGTCGGCTTTATCCATAGCAAGAGCATACTTTTCGACAAAATCGGCAAGTTCTGCATCAGAAAGACCGATAAATCCGTTAAGCACCTCAACAGAGGTAGGAATTTCACAGGGAATTTCCAAAGTGGTTTTGAGTTCGTTATCACACTCACGGCTTTCAACGGGATTGATAACGTACTTTTTGATTGCCTCCAAATCGGCATCAGACACGTCACCGTAAAGAACGTAAACCCTTGCGGTACGAACTTCGGGGCGGTCGCCCATAGATACCATCTGGATACATTGAGCACAGGAGTCGGCTCGTTGGTCGAACTGACCGGGGAGATATTCTACAAAGAAGACAGCATCTCCCATATCGGGAAGCACGTCGTAAATATCATCGGTCTGGGGCTCTGAAAATACGGTAGGTTTGCACTTTTCAAAAAGTTCTTCCGATACGTTTTCAACGTCATAACGGTTGAACATTCTGATATCTTTAACACCCTTAATCTCAAGAAGGTTGTTAACATCAGAAAGAAGTCCTTTGGCTTCAAAATCAAAGCCCTTCTTTTTTTCAACAAATATTCTAAATACCATTTATATCACCTATTTAACCTTTCCGATGTCGCTTCTGTAATGACAGTCTCTGAAGTTAATATATTTGGTTGCTTCGTATGCCTTATCCCTTGCGTTACCTGCGGTATCTGCAACTGCGGTTACACCCAGAACACGTCCACCCGACGTTACAATTTTACCATCATCAAGTTTGGTTCCTGCATGGAATATGGTAATGTTTTCTAAACTCTCTGCCTTACCGAAGTCGATAGGATATCCTGTGTTATATTTAACGGGATATCCGCCGGATGCCATTACAACACAACAGGCATATTCGTTTGAAAATTCAACCTTAACGTCATTTAAAGTTCCCTTATTTACCGCCTGCATAATGGTAAGAAGGTCGGTTTTAAGGAGAGGCAAAACAACCTGAGTTTCGGGATCACCAAAACGGCAGTTGTATTCAATAACCTTAGGACCTTTTGGAGTAATCATAAGACCGAAGTAGAGGCATCCTTTGAATGTTCTACCCTCTTTATTCATCGCATCCACAGTGGGAAGGAAGATCTCCTTCATACATCTGTCGGCAATCTCTTCGGTATAGAAGGGGTTGGGAGCAATGGTTCCCATACCGCCGGTGTTAAGTCCCATATTGTTATCCAGGGCTCGTTTGTGGTCCATTGAAGATATCATAGGAACAACCACGTTACCGTCGGTGAAAGAAAGTACCGATACCTCAGGGCCGGTTAAGAATTCTTCAATAACAATCTGGTCTCCGCTTTTGCCGAATACCTTGTCCTGCATAATCTCTTCAACGGCTTTGAGGGCATCATCCTTGCTTTCGGCAATAATAACACCTTTACCAAGGGCAAGTCCGTCTGCCTTTATAACCATGGGGAATGTATCACTGGCTTCAACGTATTTTTTGGCATCTTCGGGAGAATTGAATACTTCATATTCAGCGGTGGGGATACCGTATTTTTTCATAAGATTTTTAGAGAAAACCTTGCTTCCCTCAATGGCGGCTGCCTTGGCGGTAGGACCAAAACAAGGAATACCCTTTGCCTCTAAAGCATCAACCGCACCCAGTACCAAGGGATCATCGGGAGCAACCACTGCGAAGTCAATATTATTCTCTACTGCAAATTCAACGATTTTATCAATATCCTTTGCACCTATTGCCACACACTCGGCATCCTGTGCGATACCGCCGTTGCCGGGGAGGGCATATATTTTTTCTACCGTTTCATTCTTTTTAAGTTGTTTTATGATGGCGTGTTCTCTACCGCCACCGCCTACTACTAATAATTTCATAACTTACCTCCGAGATTAGTGGTGGAAAAGGCGGATTCCGCAACAAGCCATAACAAGATTGTGGTCGTTTGCGGCTTCAATAACTAAATCATCACGAACCGAACCGCCTGCTTGAAGAACGTATCCAACACCGCTCTTTACGGCTCTTTCGATGTTGTCGCCAAAGGGGAAGAAGGCATCACTGCCAAGACATACACCGGAGATAGTATCGAGATATGCTCTCTTCTCTGCCTTGGTAAGCACTTCGGGGCGAGTGGAGAAGAATTTTTGCCATACGCCATCTGCCAAAACCTCTTCGCAGTCATCCGAGATATAAAGGTCAATGGTGTTATCGCGGTCGGCTCTGCCTACGCTATCGAGGAAGGGAAGGGCAAGTACCTTGGGGCATTGACGAAGGAACCAATTATCTGCCTTATTACCTGCAAGGCGGGTGCAATGGATACGGGATTGCTGACCTGCACCAACACCAACGGTTTGTCCGTCATAGGTATAACATACCGAATTGGATTGGGTATATTTAAGGGTAATAAATGCAATAAGCAGATCGCGTTTTTTATCTTCGGGAAGTTCTTTATTGTTGGTAACGATATTCTCAAACAAACTATCATCAAATTTGATATCGTTTCTTCCCTGCTCAAAGGTGATACCAAATACATCTCTGCGTTCAATGGGGTCGGGAACGTAGTTGGGGTCTATTTTAATGATATTGTAGTTACCTTTGCGTTTGCCCTTTAAGATTTCAAGGGCATCGTCATCGTATCCGGGAGCAATAACACCGTCGGATACTTCGTGTTGGATAAGTTTTGCGGTGGATAAATCGCAAACATCCGAAAGGGCGATAAAATCACCGAAGGAGGACATTCTGTCGGCACCTCTTGCTCTTGCGTATGCACAAGCGAGGGGGGAAAGTTCAATATCGCCGGTGAAATATATTTGTTTCAAGGTGTCGGAAAGGGGCATACCTACCGCAGCACCTGCGGGACTGACGTGTTTAAAGGATGCGGCTGCAGGAAGTCCTGTTGCCTCTTTAAGTTCCTTTACAAGTTGCCAGGAGTTAAATGCATCAAGGAAATTTATGTAACCGGGACGGCCACACAAAATTTCGATGGGCAATTCCCCTTCTTTTGCAAATATTTTTGAAGGTTTTTGATTGGGGTTACATCCGTATTTAAGTTCAAATTCTTTCATTTTCACAACACCTTTTATTATTTTTATACTGATAATTTATTTGTTTTTATTGATAATGATTTCGGTGGGTTCACCGCCGTCAAGGGGTACTGATCTTACAAAGAGGGATACCTTGTTATCTTCATTAAGATTGTTCCAAATAAGGTCGGCTAATTCCTCGGCGGTATTGGGGAGGGCTACCTCCTCGGGTTCGCCATAGAAGGAGGGAATGGGGTCGCCATCACACTTGTAGGTGTGGATGAAATGTCCAAGACCGTCAATGGGATTATAACTGTAAAAATATCTTTGGCAAACGGGGGTTCCGTTGTTGCTCTTTAAAATAGATAATTTATAGTGGAATTCATCCTTTGGTGCATAGTAAAGGATACCCGAAATTCTGGGGGTATAGTTGGGGGCATCATCCTCATACTCACGAAGGTGGAGAGATTTTTCAAAGGAGAAACCATCTTCGCCATTTTCGCTTATGTAATCGTAAACGGTATTGGTTTGGTCACCGTTGGTGATGATATCAATGCTTCCGCCCTGTGCAGAGAGGTAAGGATTATAAATGATAAGATGGGGATCGGTAAGTTTTGATTCGTCAAATGCCTTGGTACGCATACCGCCCTCAAAGCGTTCAAATATGCGGTTGCGACTGTTTACGCTTCTGCCCATAATAAAATAAGCAATCATCGCATTTTTACCGTCGGCTGATTTACCGATTACAATACCTCTGCCGGGATATGAATTTTCAGATAATAAAGTTTCTAAATTAAACAACGCCATTACTTTTGCACCTTAACTTTCTTTAATTAGTTCTTCGCAAACTTTTTGGGTGGCGGCGGGAAGAAGTTTCCACTCTGCCTGTTCCATAATTCTCTTTTGCAGGGTTTCGGGGGTATCGTCATCCAATACATCCACCGCTTTTTGCATAATAATCTGACCCCCGTCGGGAATCTCGTTTACAAAATGTACGGTGGCACCGCTGACCTTAACGCCATATTCCAAAGCGGCTTCGTGAACCTTTAGTCCGTAAAAACCTTTACCGCAAAAGGATGGAATAAGGGCAGGATGAACGTTTATAATCTTGCATCCCGATTTTTCAATAAAATCGGCAGAAAGTATCCACATAAATCCTGCAAGGACAATAAGTCTGATATTGTTTTCTTTAAGGGAAGATAAAATTGCCTCTTCAAAATCTTCCTGTTTTTCATACCATTTGCGGTCGGCAGTTGCGGTGGGAACGTTGTGCTTCTTTGCTCTTTCAAGGGCGTAGGCACCCTCCTTGCCGGATATTACCAAGGAGATATTTCCCGAGGGGATTTCTCCTCTGTCGGCGGCATCAAGAAGTGCCTGAAGATTTGTTCCGCCGCCGCCAACCAAAACGGCGATGTTAATTTTATTTAGCATATTTCTACTCCGCCTTCGCCCTTAACGGTCTTACCGATAACGTAGGCATCTTCACCGTTGGCTTTGAGAATTTCTATTGCCTTGTCGGCATCCTCTGCAGATACCACAACGCTCATACCAACGCCCATATTGTAGGTGTTGAACATATCTCTTTCGGGGATGTTGCCCGTTTTTGCAATAAGGTCAAAGATGGGAAGAATACGAAGAGCACTACGGTCGATCTTTGCGGTAATGCCATCGGGTAGAGAACGGGGAATATTCTCGAAGAATCCGCCACCGGTGATGTGAGAAACCGCCTTGACGTTTACCTCTTTAAAGAGAGCAAGCATAGGTTTAACGTATATTTTGGTGGGGGTGAGAAGGGTCTCGCCTAAGGTAGCACCCAACTCGTCATAGTATTTATTAAGGTCACAGTTTTCAATATCGAAAACCTTTCTGACGAGGGAGAAACCGTTGGAATGAACACCGCTGGAGGGAAGGGCAATAATAACGTCTCCGTCGGCAACGGTGGTATTGTCTAAAATTTTGGGTCTGTCAACTACACCAACAGAAAATCCTGCAAGGTCGTATTCGTTTTCGGGATAAAATCCGGGCATCTCTGCAGTTTCGCCACCGATAAGGGCACAGCCGGATTGAACACATCCTTCGGCAACACCCGATACAATATCGGCTACTCTTTCGGGTACGTTCTTACCTACTGCAAGATAGTCAAGGAAGAACATAGGTGCGGCACCGCAACAAATGATATCGTTAACGCACATAGCCACACAGTCGATACCTACGGTGTCGTGCTTGTCCATAAGAAATGCAATTTTAAGTTTGGTACCAACGCCGTCGGTACCGCTGACAAGTACGGGTTCATCCATACCTGCGATTTCGGGGCGGAAAAGTCCACCGAAACCACCGATAGCAGACATTACACCGCTGTTTTGGGTACGTTTGACGTGTTCCTTCATAAGTTCAACTGATTTGTATCCGGCGGTGATATCTACACCTGCGGCTTTGTAACTTTCGCTAAAAGATTTTTCCATTTTTATCCCTCTTTATTCTTTCAAATGTTCGATTTATAGTTTTTAGATTTATTTTATCATTAACAACCGATTTCTAATGGTGAGATATTTTTTCTCATTAGCAAGGCGGAGATTTGAAGGCGTACTATGTGTACGTCGAAAATCGACAACGAAGCTATGAGGAAAAAGAACCACCATTTATTGTTTTTCTGATAATTTGACCATATAGATAGGTTTTTTAATGGGTTTGGGAAGTTCGGTGGGATAATTGCCTGTGAAACAAGCATCACAGAATCCCATATTAGTTTCGTGTGCCAACTCTTTAATATGCTCAACCGAAAGATAACCTAGAGAGTCAACGTTAAGTATCTTTGCAATCTCTTCATTGGTACGATTGTGAGCGATGAGTTTGTCTTCAGAGTCAATATCGGTACCATAATAGCAGGGGTGGAGGAATTCGGGTGCGGAGGAACGCATATGAACCTCGGTTGCACCTGCTTCACGAAGAAGATTAACAATTCTTGCACAGGTAGTACCGCGAACGATGGAGTCATCCACCATAACTACACGTTTACCCTCAACAACCGAGCGAATAACGTTAAGTTTAATTCTAACCTTATCTTCACGGTCGGTTTGGGTGGGTTGAATAAAGGTTCTACCGATATATTTATTCTTAAGGAAACCGATTCCATAAGGAATGCCCGATTCTTGAGCATAACCGATAGCGGCATCTAACCCTGAATCGGGAACACCGATAACAACGTCGGCTTCTACAGGATGATCTTTTGCAAGGAACTGACCTGCACGGCGACGGGCTGTGTGAACACTGCATCCATCCAAAACGGAGTCGGGACGGGCAAAGTAAATAAATTCAAAAATGCACATTTTCGATTCGCAATCTTTGCAATGGGTTTCATCACTGCGAAGACCATCGTCATCAATAATGATAATCTCGCCGGGTTTAACATCACGTACAAAGGTAGCGCCGAGGTTATCGAGGGCACAGGATTCGGAGGTTACGATGTAACTATCTCCAAGTTTGCCAATGCAAAGGGGATGGAAGCCGTGAGGGTCACGACAAGCCACCAATTTTTTGGCAGACATACAAAGGAGACAGTAAGAGCCGACAAGTTTGTTCATTGTCTGACTTACTGCCTCTTCAATTGACCCTGCGGATAAACGCTCGTGGGTTATTACTGTAGATATAACTTCAGTGTTTGTAAAGGTGTGGAAAATTGAACCCTTTAATTCCAATTCTTCACGAAGTTCGGCACCGTTTACCAAGGAACCGTTATTGCAAATAGCCATACAACCTTTAACGTGGTTGATGGCATAGGGTTGGGCATCTTGACGGGCGTTTTCGGGTTTAGATGCATAACGCACGTGGCCGATAGCAATTTTGCCTTGACCCATGGTTTCGAGTATATCTTTAGTGAAAACGTCGGAGACAAGTCCTGCATCTTTGTGGCAGTAGATAAGACCGTCGTTGTTGACAGCCATACCGCAACTTGCTTGACCTCTGTGTTGAAGTGCAAACAATGCATAATATACCTTTTTGGCTACCTCTCCCCCATTAGGGTCAAAGATACCAAATACACCACACTCTTCTCCGAGTTTTTCTCCAATTTCTACGTTTTGCATTTTATCTTGCATGATTTATCATCCTAACTGTATGTAAAATAATGGGGAGTTTGTTAGTTAAACATTGCCTTGATTTCGGCATCCTTTGCTCTGACTTTGTCGGAGGCAGATGCTCTCATATCGTCAAGTTTCTTTGCGAGTTCATCATCGGCAACCGAAAGGATTTCGGCAGCTAACAATGCGGCGTTCTTTGCACCGTCAATAGCAACGGTGGCTACAGGGATACCTGCTGGCATTTGAACGGTGGAAAGGAGTGCATCCATACCGTCAAGCACCGATGCCTTTACGTGAATACCGATAACAGGCAGGGTGGTGTTGGCTGCCAAAGCACCTGCAAGGTGGGCTGCCTTTCCTGCGGCGGCGATAATTGCACCGAAACCATCTTTACGAGCATTTTTTGAAAGTTCAGCTGCCTCAACCGGAGTGCGGTGGGCGGATATAACCCTCACTTCAAAAGGAATACCCAGTTCTTTTAGTGTATCTGCCGCAGGTTTTACTACGGGCAAATCACTGTCACTTCCCATTACAATAGCAATTTTTTTCATATGGACCTCCATAATTTTAAGGTGCAAATTGCCCCTATTGTTAAATCTTTAATATAATAACATATTTACAATATATTTGCAATAAAAATTCACCTCTTTTTTGACAAAAAATATATGAAATTTTGGCATCAAAATAAGGTTGTTTACAGTCAAAAAGTATAAATTATTTATTCTGCAAAAAAATTCTTGACTTTTGAGTTTAGAGTAATATAATAAAAGGGTCATGTGCATATTTTTTGCACGATTTTAAGTTAATATTTTGCGGAATTGTGTAAGGGTAGCACAGCAGACTCTGACTCTGCTCGTCTGGGTTCGAATCCTAGTTCCGCAGCCATAAACAAAAGACCGTTTCACAAATGCGAAACGGTCTTTTGTTTGACATGTTTAATGAATTTTGTAAATGCTATAGTGAATTTTCAAATCCACCAAAAGCATCAACACCACTTACCAAAAAAGCAAAACCTATTATTCCCCATAAAACAACTCCCAATATAATCATAATTGCCGATATAATTAAACCAATAATATTAAGAACATTCCCTGCGGTTGCCATTCCGCCAACATACCCTTTTTTCTTGGCAGA